>JASGCS010000001.1:300000-476275 GCA_030054035.1 Candidatus Methylacidiphilales bacterium | reverse complement strand
CCAACCCTTCACCCTCAACTCCCAAGATACCCTACTCCTAGATCCTGACTATATAACAATTATCGGCGGTAGCGTAGCTTGCACCTCTTCTGCCTCAATCTCATGCCCATCCATTGTTTCTGGTACTTCTACTGTGGCTGTAGCTGATAATTCAGGTACGGTTAGCTATATTAATGAGATTTCACTTGAAAGCGTAACTTCAGGAACTATTTCGTTAAGTGCTCTTAAAGGTATTTCTTTTTCTGGAATTTTTACTTCTGGATTAACCTTAGCTTCTGGTGTTAATCTTTCATTGACCACTACATGTACTTCATCTTCATGTACTAATGATTCAACTGATTTAATTAATATTTCTCAACCAATTATTCTATCAAATGGTACAGTAACCATAACTTCTGCTTCATCAATCGCTATTTTAAATTCAATTTCCGCAACCCAAATTACCTTTACCGCTACTAAAAGTATTGAAGTTTTTACTAATGCATTGTTAATACAACAAGGCTCTGCTGCTACAAACACAATTAGCTTGGTTGCGCCATTAGTTGCTTCAGAAAATCTTCCTCTTGCTCTTTCATGTGAAGGTGCTAGCTGTTCGGTAAATCTTACATTTACAGGTGTAACTAATCTTTTTGTATCTTCATTGTTTCCAATTCAGCTAGATAATTCAACTGCTACCTCAATTGGTACGATTAGTATTAATTCTGCCAGCGCAATAACGCTAAAACCTACTCCTGTCACTTCTCCTGTCACTCCTGACACCTCTCTCACTTTACCTAGTGGCGCAAAACTTTTTTTATCTTCAGATGGAGGTTCTATTGGTTCTGCTACAGTCCCTTTGAACATTGTTGCAACCACTGCAGGTGAAATCACCTTATCTGCGATTTCAAATGCCAATATTTTTATCACCAGTGATCATGGCCTGCTGTTAACTGATCTTGAAAGCGCGAGTGCGTCTTCTGCCACTTTGTCCTTAGAATCAGATGGTGTGATTGCCAACGCAATCGGCTATGAAGATAGAGTTATTTCTTTTGCAAGTATCTCATTAGATGCCCCAAGCAAGATTGGATCAATTATCTCCCCCCTATATATCGCTAGTGGTGGGAATCCTAATTATATTTCGCTCACTATTGCAGTCGGTACAGGTAGCGTGTATCTCAAACAAGATGCTTGGAATATAACCTCATTTAGTTTTGCCACTGGAACAATAAATAATTTATATTTAGAAAGTGCATTGGGTGATATCGTCCTTAATCCTGCCGCAACAGTGAGTATTTCTTCAACAGTTTTAGTACTGCGAGCCTATGGTTCAGTGCTCTATAATCGACATAATACATTTCTTATTAATGCAAAAGGGCTCCACCTCTATGCTCGTACTGGCACAATAGGAACTAGCACGACACCGTTTGTTGTTAGCAACGCAGTCCCTTATCTGTATATTGATACGCAAAATAATATGGCTCATTTAACTGCTTCTACTGCATTATCACTAGGAGATTCTGCATCCACGCTTATTATTCCTATTGGCGTAACTGCGATTTCATTAAGCACTTATTCTGGTAGTGGCGCTAGTGTAATCTATGGAACTGCTACCTCAACAACGTTAAATATTTTTAAACAGATCTCAATTGTAAGTACTTGTCCTTCAGACTTAGATGTTGCAAAAGATTATTGCGCAACATCATTTTCTTCTATTGCTTCAGGCGAGAAAAATCTTAGTCAAATCAGCAGGGGATTAGGTGGAGATTATTTTTATATTAAAACTACAGCGTTAGAAGAATTAATTGCTCCTATTACTTTAAGAGCACAGTACGGTATCAGCGCATCTTCAAGCATTACCGCACTTGCTACTGCAGACCCTAATGCCGTATTAACTTTTGTAGTAACCAGCGAAATTGCGTACACACCTCTGACTTGTTCTAGATGTTTACACTCATCTATAAATTTTTCTAATATTTCATTACCATATATTGTGTCTGCATATAGCGAGTTACCTGTACTATTTACCTCAAATGCTGCAAATTATTCTTTTAACCTTTCTGTAATTTCTTCACCTCAGGTCACTATTACTAATACTGGAACAGGTTCAAATATAATTTCTAAATGCGGATATGAAACTGACTGTGGAATCTATGTTCGTGCAGGTGGATCGCTCGCTTTAAGCGTTACTAGTGCGATTGGGTCTAGCGCCAATCCACTCCATATAAGTTCAACAGGGAATGAATTATCGTTGAACTCATTGAGTATTTCTGCCGGAACTAATATATTTTTATCTAGAAGAATAAATGTTTTAGATTTAATCGGTAGTTCCGGTTCGTATTCTATTTCATTTACTAATCCTACCAATGAACATATCCTATCGCTAACCCAACTTGAGTACTCGGTAGAATCTTCAATTTTTATCACTGAGGATTTACTCTGCCAATCATCGGCATGTAGTAAGCTTTCAATAAGAATTATAGCTTTAGATTACTTTAATCCCATTACTGTACCGGTAGGTGGTATTTTAGGCTCGCTTTCTATTAAGGCCTCAACCATCTCATTGCTTGCCAATGGACCGATTGTTATAACCGGAACTTTACACGCTACCGCAGTATCATCCAATTCAACATTGGATTGTCAGATTAATGGATCGGCAGCTCAGGTATGCGTTAGTTCGTTACAATCAACCATAGGTAGCTCAGAAAATTATGTAAGAATCAGATTAGCATTGAGCAGCGTGAAATTGGCCACTCTAAGTTTTAATAAAACTTTTGTAGTATCATCCTCTCCATATACCATTGCTTCTAGTAATTCACTACAAGGTCACTCTCTCCATTTTAATTTTGATGGTAACTCACTTACCGATGGTATTACATTGCAATCAAATTCATTTGACACCTTAAATGGACTTAAAGATTATTATTATTTGACTGCGACATCAGGCATGGTTTCATTAAATTCTAGAGTGCTCAATGAAAATAGTATCAATGTTACTAGCCGAAAAGCGTCACTTGGATTAAAGTCAGGAATTATTAAAGTTGAAGAGTTGTCAGTTACTGCCAATGCAGGTGATATTAACTACCTTGGGTATATTGAAGTTGGTAGCGTTGGAATCGTATTACGTGCGACCAATGGAAACATTGTAGCTTCTAGTGGTGCAAATTCATCTATTGATTTGTTTTTTATAAACAATTCCCTCAATTTTTCATTAACCACATTACTTGGTGGCTCGGTTGGTAGTGAAAGCACTCCTTTCTCTATAATTGTGCAAAATTCCGTATTAAGTGTGTCGTCGTATGGTAATATCGTTATAAGTTCATTATCAAATTTATCTGTCGCTAATATTGACAGCACGGGCTCTCAAATTAATTATATTATTCTGAAAGTTGCTGGCACAATTAATTTCACAACATTACTACCTTCAAGCTCAGTGTCTGATAATTGGTATTTGGTTACTACGGCAGGTGGCATGATTACTTCTGCTAGATTTTTAGATTCTAGCCAAGTTTTGTTAAACGCAAATTCATTTATTGCCAGCTCGGATAATTCAATTCAACTATACGGAACTGTCTTGGTTAGTTGTGTGCTATGCCCCTCAGCAACCAATCCAATTCTGTTGAATAACCTATTTCCATCAGGTAGTGTAGTAGGTTTTTCTCCTTCAATCATGACGAGTGGATTGATTGTTGCCAGAGGAGGTTCAATTGGCTCACTTGACTTTCCATTATATCTTTCTTCACTAGATCAAACTTCGCAAGTACATTTTGTTTCAAGTGAGAATATTTTTATACATGCCAGGCAGGGTATTAGAATTGGTGTGCTTGATAGCTCTTCATCAAATATAAAAACTTTGAATGTAAAAAGCGATCTTTCTTTGTCTATCGCAAGTGATACTAAGTTACCTATAGCATTTGATTCCAACCAAGTTAACGATACTATTTCTTTGCTTTCAACTGGCGCAACGGTGTTAGCAGCCAGACTTTTTGCAAATAGTCTAAGCATTGATGCGTCTCAAATTAATACTCAATCAAGCGGTAGCGTTGAAGCGATTTCTATTAGCCTTATTTCAAGAATTGGTTCTATTGCCCAATCCAGTCAGCCATTATTAGTAAGCTCTGGAGTAAGCGAACCCTCCTTTACTTCATTTTCAATCCAAGCACCAAACGGTAGCCAAGTGCATCTGGCTAGATCTGCTGGTATTGCTTCAACCTCATGGTTTCGCTCTATTCAGTTTAGTAGTGATGGTGTGTTACCACTAGTCAGTATTAATGGTACTGAGTACTCTTATCATTACTACGATCAGGTCATTATCGTTGCTGGTACGGATTGTCCTATTTCTCTTCCAACAAATTATGTATGCGCGACTTCTCTTAAATCAACTTCTGGATTGTTTTTGAGAGCGAATATCAGTGGACAAAATGTATCATCGGTGTTATATATTACCCAAAACTTATTGGAAGCTGCTGTCGGAGATGTCAAAGTCCAAGCCCGGCTCTTTATTACAACTGATAACCGTTTTAGTACCGCAGGACTTGCACCGCAGTCCATCACTTCACTTTCCTTTATTACAGACTACGCTTCCTTTCCCAATCAAACCACAAGTATCAATCTTGCCAACACTCCGATTTTTCTTTCTGATCGAGCCACTCTTACATTGCAAACCAACTCTGGTTCTATTGCTGCGCTAGACACATTTAAAGCAAATTCTATCAAAGTAATCTCATATGCTGGTTCAATTTTACTTGGGGTCTTAAATTCTGGCTCTCTGTATGCCTCATGTACTCTAGCCCCAAACTGCGGTTCAATTTCTCTCTCAAGTCAACTTGGCTCAATTGGCAGCGAATCTAAACCTATTCAAGTCATTCAATTATTTAATACCGGTACTCTTTCATTGGTCGCACCCCAGTCGAATCAAGCAGTTTGGGTTTCTAGTCTTACTGGAATATCGCTTGGTACAATAAATGTCTCAAACGCAACTATTGTTGCCAACCAAGACATTGTGATTACTCAATCTATTAATATCCCAAATGCATCTTTGTCTTTTACTGCAAAAAAAAGCATCACGGTACAGGCCTCACTTACCGCAAATCAAGTAAACATGAGTTTTGTTGATGGTTTAGAATTACAGAACGACGCTTTAATTATTATTAATAGTATATCCTTCGTTACTTCTAACAAATCGATTGGCTCTTTTCTTTTCCCTATCAAAGTAACTACATTGCATGCTTCTGGAATTATACAATCCATTAATATCTCTATAGCAAATTCTGGTACTACATATATCCAAGTTCCTTCCCAAGCATCTGCTACGCTTGCAAATGCAACGCTATCACCAAATAGCACTTTAATGGTAAGAACTCCAATTTCAAATTATCTTTCTAAATATGCCCAACCGATTAAGAAAAAAGTATCATATAATTTTATTGGAAGTATAATCAACCCTTTACTTTCTATTTTTGGCACCGATACTGGTTGCGAGGATTTGTTCAGCGTTATTAATTACGATGATACACTCTGTATCAATTAATAATCGTCTAATTAGATATTGTTAAGTATTGATAGACTAGTATTCCAATCCCTAGGAATGGACCAAAAGATACTGCACTTGCGTCTTTACCTCTAAGCTTTTTAATCAAAGCATAGAATGTTCCTAGCACCGACCCTATTACCAATGGAACCATAATTCCCTGCAGACCAAACCATGCCCCAAAGGCGGCTAATAATTTCATATCGCCAGCACCAACACCGTCTTGTTTTTTTATCAACCGGAATATTGCGTTAGGGATTGCTAATGCCATATAGCCTATGACAGAATAAATGATTGCATCATGCGCACTCAGCATATTTATTTTAAGATTTAATCCAATTACATTTGATTCGGATAGTGCGCTGAGTAGTAGTCCGATCCAAAGTAATGGTAAGGTGAGAATATCAGGTAATAGCCCATGTCTGGCATCTATCATGATCAACGCTAAGAGTAGTGTATTAAATATGGCATAAATAAAAAAATTGCTACTTATGTCATATTGATTAAAGAGGTAGATGGCTAGAATAACGGTACTTATTTCGCAGATAAAGTAGTCAATTGCGATAGTTTTTTTACAGTAATGGCATTTTCCTTGTAATAATAAATATGATAGTATCGGGATATTATCAATAATTCGTAGCGGGGTATTGCAGTTTGGGCAGTGTGAGGAGGGGAGGGCAAGTCCTAGATTTTTAACTTTATTAATTTCACTTATTTCATATTCAGCCAAATATTCTTTGCAATCTTTAGCCCAATATTTTTGCAAGATGTTGGGTAGTCTATAGCACAGCATCCCAATAAAAGAGCCAACACATAAGGAAAGTAATATTACAGTAGCACTAACCAACTACTGATCCAAGTTTAAATATTGGTAGATACATTGCTACCACTAAACCCCCGACCATGATTCCAAGGATACTTATAATTATTGGTTCCATTAAACTAGACATTGAGTCTACGAGCGTGTCAACTTCAGTTTCGTAATAATCCGCAACTTTATTGAGCATACTTTCTAATGAGCCGGCCTCTTCTCCGATTTGTACTAGTTGGATGACAAACTCATCAAATAAATGACGATGTCTCTTTAAGCATGTTTGCATCTGATCTCCTTGTGCAATATCTTTTGCGACTTGTAACACCGCTCTTTCATAAAGCCGATTTCCGGTTGCTGGGGCTACATTAACTAATGCTTCAGTGAGTGGAACCCCAGCCGCAAACATGGTAGCTAAAGTTCTCGCGAATCTTGCGATTGCACTTCCACGCACAATTTTTTTTACCACTGGTAGTTTTAATACAGTCACATCAACCCATAATTTAAATGCTTCAGAATTTTGTGAAAGTTTTTTAATTTGAATATATATAACTACAATTGCGACAACAATAATGAGCCAGTATTTCACTAATGCATTTGAGGCATTTACTATAACTTGAGTGAAGGCGGGGAGTTCAGCACCAAATCCAGCAAAAATACTGGCAAATTGTGGAACAACTTTGACTAAAAGTAATGTACTTACTAAAACCGCGATTAAGATTACCGCAATTGGATAGTTCATGGCTTTTTTAACTTTCTTTTTTAAAGTTTCGTTTTTTTCTTTATAGACTGCAAGTTTATCCATCAATTTATCTAGTGAGCCAGATTTTTCCCCTGCTGCAATTAAGCTAATTGACAGCGAGTCAAATAATTGTGGGTGTCTAGATAAGGCTTGCGAGAGCTGAGATCCTCCTTCTATATTTCCTTTAATATCTAGTAAGGATTTTTGCAATTCGCGATTGGGATTTCCAAGTGCAATTATTGATAACGCTTGAACAATGGTGATACCTGAGTTTAACATGGTTGCGATTTGGCGCAATACGATGGCAATTTCTTCGGCTTTGACTTTATTTTTACCACCAAAAAAACCACTACTTTTTTCTTTTATGCTACTGATAATATAGCCTTGTCTGTTTAAGAGCAGTTTTGCAAATTCTGTAGTTATGGCTTCTATTTCACCTTTAACTTCTCTACCGTTTTTATTTTTTGCTTTATATACAAATACTTTTTTTCCAGCCATAATTTTTATCCTGAGCTTGCGCTATTTGCTTCTTCTAGACTAATAGTTCCTTCTAAGACTTTCTTAATTGCAGACCTTCGTATGTCATCAACTCCATTTTTTCTAGCGATGTCGGCAATTTGAATGGAATTTCCACCAGCCATAATGGTTCGAGCCATTTCATCATTGACTGGCATTACTTGATAGAGACCGGTTCTACCTTTATAACCAGAACCACCACAAATGTCGCATCCTCCCGGTTTGTAAATAGTTGGTTTTGCGTCTAGATCGCTTTGTAGAAATCCTTCTTTGAGTAATGTGGTATGTGGTATATCAAATGGAACTTTACATTTACACAATTTTCTCGCCAGTCGTTGTGCGATGATCAATTTAACTGCGGTTGCTATACTAAATGCTGGAACTCCCATATTAGCTAAGCGATCAAGAGTTTGTGGCGCGTCATTAGTGTGTAGTGTAGATAAAACTAAATGTCCGGTTTGTGCGGCTTTAATCGCAATACTAGCTGTTTCTAAATCTCTAATTTCCCCAACCATTATGATATCTGGATCTTGTCGCAAAAACGCTCGCAAGGTAGAGGCAAAATCCAATCCTGCTCTTGGATTCATATTAACTTGGTTTATTCCAGGTAAATTAATTTCCGCTGGGTCTTCTGCGGTGGAAATATTGACATCTACCGTATTTAAAATATTTAAACCAGTATATAACGAGACAGTTTTTCCAGAACCAGTTGGGCCAGTAACCAAGATCATTCCTTCAGAAAGAGAAAGTGCTTTTAAATAGGCTTCTCTTTGCACGGGCTGGTAGCCTAATGCGTCAATCCCGAGCATAGCACTACTAGCGTCTAGTATTCTAAGGCAGATTTTCTCCCCAAAAATAGTCGGGCAACTATTTACCCTAAAATCAATAGACCTAGTGTTTGATAGTTTTAATTTTATTCTTCCATCCTGCGGAACTCTTCTCTCGGAAATATCCATGTTTGAGATAACTTTTATGCGCGCAGTTAATTTTTGAGTAAGGTTTAAAGGTGGTTTTGCCACTTCCATCAATTCGCCATCAACTCTATATCGTACTCGGTAGAATTTTTCATAGGGCTCAAAGTGGATATCGCTTGCGCCTTTATTAATCGCATCAAGGAGCATTTTGTTGACAAACTTAACCACAGGGGTGTCTTCAACTTCAGAAGCCGCATCAGCTACCGCTTCGTTAGACTGAGTGATGTCTAAATTCGTTAAGTCATCATCTAGGTCATCCATCTTATCGCCACCGGCAGAGTCCATTTTCTCAATAGCTTTTTTTAGCTTATCAAGTTCAACAACAACCGGCTCTATATTTAGATTGGTTTTAAATTTAATCTGATCTAGTTGCTCACTGATTATAGAAGGATCGACAACCCCAACGAATAAAATCTCACCCCTTTTAAGCAATGGAATAATAAAATGTTGTTTGCAAAAATCTTGGGTGATTAATTTACTTGTTTCTGGTTGAAAAGAAAATTGAAATGTATCTAAGTCATAGATTGGTAATGCCATAGATACTGACACCACTTCTGCAATTTCTAGCGCACTTAATGCTTTTTTCTCTAACAACACCTCTATAAAAGATTTCTTTGAATCGGTTGCTGCTTGAATTAGTTCTCTAACCTGAAACTCATCTAATTTCTTTTGAGCAATAAGTAATTTCGGCAAACCACCAATAGCAAAGCCAGATATTGCTGAACTTGAAGAAGTCGCTGACAGGGGTTTGTTGATTGACATACCCCATTATTTTAGCATTTATATACCATATAAAACAAAAACCCCGACATACAGTCGGGGTTTTTTTAAATCTTAAAAATATACTAATTTACTGCTGACATGCTGCTGGTCTGAACTGTCTTTCGACATCGTTCGCACCGTCAGCTGCTGCTGCTCCTACAGTTTCTTGTTGTCCTGCAGCTGCAGCTGGGGTAAAAGTAATTCCAATATTACCACATGCCCATACACCACTTGGCGCTGACCTTGCCATTGTGATAGAATTGCCTGCTAGGTTTGCATTTGTATTATTTCTGAATCTAATGTGAATATACAAGCCGACACCATCTGGGGTCAAAATATTCACTGTGGCGTCGGTTGGATCTGCACAAGCTGCGGGGTTAGTATTAAGTTTATCAATGATGATACACTCAACATAAGTTCCATTAATTCTAGCACCGGCTGTAACCAGCAGATTTAGAGGAACTGCTGCGCCGCCATTTGAAGAAACCCATTCTTCAATCGAGGTTCTAGCAGCTGCACCTAAAGTCATAGCTTCTGTAACCTGTGATCTTGCGATATAGTTATTGTATTGTGGTATTGCAATAGATGCAAGAATACCGATAATAGCAACGACTATCATTAATTCAACTAGTGAAAAACCTTTATTTTTATTTTTATAGTTCATGATAAACTCCTGTTATTTTTATTAATTATACCATAGAAAAATCCAAAACACCATATTTTTTATCACATATCCTACCCTAATACAATAAAATGAGGGACTATGCAAGCAGAGAGCTTGACCCTGCCCCCTATACCTGTGCCAAATCTTCGCTGAGTTTTCTGGTAAATCACTATAAGCCAAAATGACTAATAATTTCATTGAAGAAATGGTACAGACGATGGGGTAAGGTCAAAATTTGTAAAAAAATCAGAAATGTACCCATGTTTTTTCTTTAGATTAGAATTTTATATGCGCATAAATATCGTTATAATAAAAGGAAGAATATATGGATAATGCCCTACTTAATTTCATTATAGAAATATCAAAGGATAATTTTGCAATATTGCTACTGTTTGCTTATGGTATGTATAAGTTTAAATTAGTGGAATTCGGCCATACATCTCTTGAGAAAAAGCTTGAAGAAATGTTCAAGGAGATTAAAGAGATTAGATCTGAAATGGCCAAGGGGTTTAAAGATGTTGCTAATGATATTCATGCGGTTAGAGTAGATATTGCTCGGATTTCTGAAAGACAAGATTCCATGCATGATAGAGTACAGTTGCTCGAAGATGTAATAATTAGAAAAATAAAAACTAAACTTGCCTTATCCCCTAGAACTACAAAGGCTGTCAGAGCTTAATAACTTCTGAAATTAAGGTACTGTAATTATCTTGACGAGTTTGTCGTATCCTTCATCTTCTGATTGGTTGTTGGTGATAAAGTAGAGTTGCTTGTCTTTGGCTTCTATGATGTCTCTAATTCTTCCGAATTGATTGGTGAAATATGCTTTGAGTTGTGTGATTGTGGCTTGATAGATTGATTGTCCTCTTAGTCCTGTGAAGATTATGTTGTGTTGCCATTTGCCTGTGGTTGGAATGGTCATGCCTGAGGGTGCCCAGGTATCGTTGCCGCTGTGTATGATTGGTGTTTGTAGGTTGGTTTTGGATTGAGATCCTGTGATGATTGGCCAGCCGTAGTTTGCTCCTTTGTGAATTTGGTTTATTTCATCTTGGCAGCAGTTGAGTTTGGGTATCCCTGAAGGCCCATGTTCTGTGGCGTAGAGTTGATTGTTGGTGGGATGCCATGCTAGTCCTTGAACATTGCGATGGCCATAGCTGTAGATGTAGTTGTTGAATGGGTTATCTGTTGGTATAGTTCCATCGGTGGAGATTCTGAGTATTTTGCCATTGAGAGAGGTGAGGTCTTGGGCTAGGTCTGGGTTGGTGGCGTCCCCAGTGCTCCAGTAAATATGTCCATCTTGTCCTACTTTTACTCTACCACCATTATGCCATCTTGCTCCCTCTACATTATCTAATAGTATTTTGTGGAAATGTAATGTTGAAGTTGATTCATCCCAGTAAAGTTTAGCAAGTGCATTGACTAGGTTTTTCTTTTTGTCATAATGTGTAAATGCAATGTATAGGAAGCCATTGTTGGCAAAGTTTTTATCAGTGTCAATTCCGAGTAGGCCTGATTCGCTTTTGGCTATGACTTGAGGTAGCCTAAGCACTACTTTTTTTGTTTTGTTTTGTAGTTCTACGAGGATAATCCTGCCTGCTCGTTCTGTGATGAGAAATCTTTGTTTGCCGATATCGGTAATTGCCCAGGGGATTTGCAATCCATTAACGATAATCTCAGTTTGAGAAAATACCGGGAAAATAGGTAAGTACAATGTAATACAGAATAAATATTTTATTAAGTCTCTCATTAAGTTATTATATAATGCATAGGTTAATAGTAAGGAGATACCTGTATGAAAAGAGTTGCATTATTGTTGAGTTTTGTGGTCGTTCTAATTTCTTGCACTAAGAATGAAGAGACAAATAAGGTCTTACATGTCTATAATTGGAATGGCTATAACGATGAGACTACTTTGCCTGAATTTGAAAAGAGATTTGGAGTTAAAGTTGTGCTTGATAATTATGATACTAATGAGGTACTAGAGGCAAAGTTACTTGTTGGTAAATCTGGGTATGACATTGTTGTACCTTCCGCTAATTTTGCTGAACGATTTATTAGCAGTGGGTTGCTCTTGAAGTTGGATAAGAGTAAAATCCCTAATCTAAAGAATGTAGATCCAGTTATTGCGGAAAAGTTGCAAGCCTATGATCCTGGAAATCAATATCTTGTTGACTTTATGTGGGGTTCTTTAGGCATTGGTATAAATACTGAAAAAGTAAAGAAGCGACTTGGAAATGTACCTCTGGATAGTTGGAAATTACTTTTTGATGCGTCTGTTGTGAAAAAGCTTGGTGATTGTGGGGTAGGGTTGTTAGACGATGCTGAGTTGTATACTTTAGCATTGCATTATCTTGGTTTGGATTATAAAGTGAAAACAAAAGAAAATCTTGATAAAGCGCAAAAACTACTCATGAGCATTCGTCCCTATGTTAGATATATTGATAGCACGAAGTATAAAGATGACTTGGCTTCAGGGGAGATATGCATTTCTTTAGCTTATAACGGGGATATTCTCCAATCACAAGAGTTAGTGGCGCAGTCTAACAATAATTTTAAGGTTGAGTATATTCTTCCCAAAGAAGGCAGTATTGTTTGGTTTGATACCATTGCCATTCCTGCTGATGCGCCTAATCCTGAATTAGCCCACTTGTTTATTAATTATATACTTGAGCCTCAGGTATCTGCGAATTTAAGTAATTATATTAATTACGCTAATGCTAATAAGGAATCATTGCCATTGATTGATGATAAGATTAAAAATAATCCAGTCGTCTATCCCAATGAGAAAATAATGAGCACATTGTTTCCGACTAAACAGGATGATCAAGAGATAACGCGCTATGTTACAGAACTATTTACGAAATTTAAATCTAGCATTAAGTAATTATCCGTGTTCCGAGAAATTCGCTAATTAATGAAACGCTCTCAGATTAGACTGGTAAGTCCTTTAAGTAGGCTCGGTGCTTTTGATTACAATGTTGGTCAGCTTGCCGGGATCGTGTCAGAAGGCGATGCTGGAGCGATTTTTGTTTTTCCAGAGCTGTATCTCTGCGGAGGTTTGGTTGGTGCATGGATGTATAGTTCTGAGTTTAAGCAAATGCACGATGATGCCTTGGCACAGGTTAAAAAATTAAGCAAAAATTATTTTATCGTAGTCGGAGGAGTTGGTTTTGACCGTGGCAATCTCTATGATTCGGTGTATGTGTTTGGCAAGGGTAAACTTTTAGCGAGGCATGACAAACAGATATTTAATGTAAAAGGGGTATTGGGTGAAGGCAGATTTTTTGCTGCAGGTAAAAAAGGCACTGTAGTTTCATTAGGTGGCCTGGACTGTGGTATATGCATTTGTTATGAAATAAGCGACGATAAAATTCTTGGCTGGTATAAAAATAAATGTGATGTATTGTTGCATGTGGCAATGCAACCCTATTTTGTTGATAGGGCTCCTCTGCGAGAAGCGGAGTTGAAAAAGAAATCTCAGTTGATTAAATGCCCAATATTTTTTGTTAATGGGCTAAGCGGTCAAGATGGTTTGATATTTGATGGAGGGAGCTTAGTTGTCGCAGGAGGCACATTGCTTGGAAAAAGTGCGACCTGTACTGAGTCAATCTTAGTTTGTCATTTAGATAAGAAAATTTCTGTTAGTGGAGGAGTGTCAAGCGTGTCTATTGAGGAATCGCTTTGGAGTGCCTTGGTATTCTCTCTGCAAGAAAAAGTAACTTCAACTGGTTGTCAAGGGGTAGTCTTGGGACTTTCTGGTGGTGTAGATTCTGCACTGGTCGCCTGTCTCGCTGTAGATGCATTAGGGGCTAATAATGTCTATGCTGCGTTTTTACCTAGTAAGTTTACCTCTGAACAATCTCAAATGTTGTACGAAGCTTTGATTGTGCGACTGGGTTTAAAAAAGTCCATAGTTTCTATTGGTGAATTACATAGTAAATTTGAGGGGATGTTTGGTAATTTATTTGCCGGGGCCACTTCAGAAATAGTGCTTGAGAATATTCAAGCAAGAATTCGAGGCATGATACTAATGGGAATCGCTAATCAACAAAAGTCTATGCTCTTAGCCACAGGCAATAAAAGTGAAGCAGCGATGGGATACGCCACTCTGTATGGTGATACCTGCGGGGGCTTTGCTCCAATTGGTGATTTAACCAAGCACTGGGTTTATAAATTAGCTAGATTTCGTAATCGCAATGGTGAGGTAATCCCTGAAGGAATTCTCACAAGAGAGCCCACTGCTGAATTGCGCTTCGGTCAGAAAGATAGCGATTCATTGCTCCCTTATGATGAGCTAGATCCAATTATTGAGGCTTTACTTGTACCTGGTGCTACTGCTCAGTCAGCGTTAAAAAAATTGCCTGTCGCAAAAAGTAAAGTTAGTGAAGTGCATAGTAAATTACACGCTGCGCATTTTAAGCGCGCACAAAGCTGTGCCGCTCCGAGAGTTACAAAACAATCATTTCAATATGATTACCAGTACCCAATCGGATTAAAGTTTAATCAATCTTAAATCTTAATCAAGCTTTGTAAGTTTTTGAAGTTCTGCTAAAGTAGCGTAATTGGGAAAATTAAGTTCAAGGACACGATAGGCTTCTCTAGCTTCTTTTTTTCTATTAAGTCCTAGGTAGCCTTGGATCAATAATTCCAGTGCCCTGTTATTATTAGTTGCACCTTGGTAAACGGTTAAGTTATGTAATGCTCGATTTATGGCTGCAATGTAGGCTTGTCTATTCAAATAATATTCAGCTACTTGAATTTCAGCTATGGCTAATTGTTCTTTAATGATCTTCATACGGTACGCAGAGTCCAAACTATAAATACTCTTAGGAAAAATTTTAATGATCTGTTCAAAGTTTGCGTAGGCTCTTTTGAGGGAAACTAAGTCATACTTACTTCTATCGGCTTCTCCAAGTTGCTGAGTAAAATATCCTATCGACCATTCCTGATAACAAAGTCCTCGCAAATACCAAGCGTACGGTGCTTGTAGGCTATATGGTTTCTCTTGAAGATATTGATCTAATGAACTGATTGCTTCTATGTGTTTATTAGATTTAAATCTAGCATAGGCAAGATTTAATTTAACTTGATCGCTAAAGGGACTAAAAGGAAAATTGGTATCAAGTTTTTCTAAGGACTGCAAAGCGAGGTCGTAGCGACTTCTTTTAAAGGCCTCTTTAGCGGTCAAGTATAATTCTTGTGGGTTTTGGGCGTTTTCAATATTGAGGTTTGGCTGGATGTTTGTGCAAGCGACGAGCAATAACGGAATAAGATAAATTATCTTCATATGCGATATATTATAAGAGACAATGGCTAAGCACACTTATGATTTTATTGCGAGCGGAGAGGCTACTCGCCTCGATTTATTTGTGGCTAGTCAGCTTCCAAATTTCTCTCGGAGTTATATCCAACTCGCGATAAAAAATAACACCATACTGGTTAACGGTAAACCTGCAACAAAAAACACCATAGTTGGAAACGGTGAACAGGTTGCAGTGTGGTTTATCACCAGTGATTTTATTGAAAATGATGCCGAACCACTAGAGATAACCATCGCACATGAAGATGAAAATGTTTTAGTGGTAGACAAAACTCCTGGTGTGGTTTGCCATCCTGGTGCAGGAGTGTCGCATGGCACCTTACTCCAAGGATTACTTTATGCCTACCCCTATTTACGCCAGGTACCCAGGGGAGGGCTAGTGCATCGACTTGACAAGGATACCAGTGGTTTGCTTTTGGTAGCTAAACATCTTGAGGCACATGATTATTTAACCAAATTATTACAACGAAGAGAAATAAAAAGAGAATATCGTGGCATCGTGTATGGCACGGTAATTAGTGGCTCAACTATAAATCTACCTCTTGCCAGGGATTCTAGAAATAGACTCAAACGAAAAGTGGTGGAAGGAGGAAAGGAAGCCATCACTCATTTTCGTGTTCTGCATAGGCTTGCCGGTGCGACAGAGCTACTCATTCAGTTAGAAAGTGGCCGTACCCATCAAATTAGAGCGCATTTTGAGGCTAAAAGCATGTCTCTGGTTGGAGATAAATTATACGGTAAAAAACATGTGCAAAAAGGTTTAAAGCCGGAAGCAAGGGATAGTTTACTTGGCTTTAATCGGGTCGCGCTCCATGCTTGGAGATTGTCTTGGAAACCATTTGGTCTTGATTCAGAGATAGTCATAGAATCTACTTTGCCTGATGACTATCAAAAATTATTACAGACACTCAGTCCATGAGTAAGTATAAGTATGACCATGCGCCGTTTGAAACTGAAAAACTAATTGCACGAACTTTTTCTAAAGGCATTGGTTTGGATGGCATTGCGCAGGTATGGGGTGCGATGCCGATTTTTTCTAAGCAAGTACATGGGACCAGAGTTGTTTGGTATCCCGAGGACTTTTTAAGTGATTCAATTGAAGCTGATGCGATATTTACGAGTAAAATTAATTGTCTGCTTGTCATTGCTACGGCTGACTGTGTGCCAATTCTGATTCACCACCCCAAGTCAGGAGTTATTGGAGTAATTCACGCCGGATGGCGAGGAGTCGCGTCAAATATAGTTATGCATGCGTTACAGGGATTGCAGTTGCGAAATATCCCTCTTGCTGAGTGTCAAGTTTGGATCGGTCCTCATATTGGATACACTAGCTTTGAAGTTAAAAAAGATGTTGCAGATCAATTAATAATTTGGGATAGTGGAACGTATGCGGTTAGACAGAACGCAAGTGGTAATTTCCAAGTCTCTTTATATGCACTGGTGGTCAATCAATTGCGCGTTCATGGTGTATCAGAAATAAGTGGTGGTGGTGCGGATACTTTTCTCATGCGCGAGAATTATTATTCTTATCGTCGGGGTGATAGAAACTGCAGAAATTATCATGGTATTGGAGTGTGTACTTGAAATTTGATAGTTAAGCCACACTCTATAACTATGCAGTTAGAAAAAAGCACATCATTATTTCAATCAGTACTACAGTCAGCTCAGCAGTTAGCGCAGCGATACACTCACAGCGAATTACAAGTCGGGCACTTACTCTACTCCTTGATCGCAGAACCAGAAACTAGTGCGAGCAGGATACTTAAAAAACTTGGTGCCGCAACAGAGCAATTCCAAAAAGCACTTTTGCAATTGATAGAAAAGTATCCCAAAGTTTCAAATCCAACTCAATTACGAATACATCAGAAATTGGTACAATTACTTACCACTGCTGATTCGTTAGGAAACAAATCTGGAGATACTCTGCTCAGCACTGATTGGATTATTCCAGCATTATTTTCAATGGCAATTCCTGAGTCAGAGATTCTAAAAGATTTTTCCATCCTTGAAAAGCCGTATCTGGTAGCGCTACAAGAGGAACGCAAAGGCGGGGTGGTGGATTCTGTTGGTGCTGAGTCGTCACGAGGAGTGATTGAAAAGTATACTATTGATCTAACTGAACGAGCAAAAAAAGGTGAACTCGATCCAGTGATTGGGCGAGATGAAGAAATTCGCAGAGCTATTCAAATCCTTCTTCGAAGAACCAAAAACAACCCTGTGCTGATTGGAGATCCTGGAGTTGGGAAAACTGCAATTGTGGAAGGGCTTGCTCAACGCATTGTCAATAACGAGGTCCCAGAAAGTTTAAGCAGTCACAAGTTACTTTCATTAGACCTTGCCGCCTTGATCGCAGGGGCAAAGTACCGAGGTGAATTTGAAGAACGACTAAAGGCATTATTAAAAGAATTAAGTGAGTTGCAACAAGAAACTATTCTATTTATTGATGAGATGCATACCCTGGTCGGTGCTGGAAAAAGTGATGGTGCGATGGATGCGAGTAATATGCTAAAACCTGCACTTGCTAGAGGCGAATTGCATTGCATCGGTGCTACGACTTTAGATGAATATAAAAAATATGTTGAGAAAGACCCTGCACTTGAGCGAAGATTTCAACGCTTGCTGGTAGAAGAACCAAGCAAAGAAGCAACCATTGCGATTTTACGAGGCCTAAAACAAAAATACGAACTGCATCACGGAATATCTATTAGCGATGATGCGATAGTTAGTGCGGTAGAGTTATCATCTCGTTATATTGGAGACAGGAAGCTGCCTGATAAGGCAATTGATGTAGTTGATGAAGCGGCTAGCATGATTCGTATGGAAATAGATTCCAAACCAGAGACATTGGACCGCTTAGATAGAAAACTCATTCAATTAAAAATTGAAGATCAAGCATTACGAAAAGAAACCTCAGAATCAAGTGTAAAACGACGACAGCTATTAGAAGAGCAAATTCAAAAATTAGAATCAGAGTTTCAGGTTTTAGATAGTGTATGGCAAAAAGAGAAAAATGAAGTTCGTGCATTTGCGCATATTAAAGAAAAGCTTGAGCATGCCACCCTACAACTGGATCAGGCCCGTCGGGTTTCTAATTTAGAGTTAATGAGTCAGTTACAGTATGGCACCATTCCTGAACTTGAAAGAAAATTAGCTGAACAATTAAAAACTAAAAATGCTAACCCCATGCTCAACACTATCGTTGATAGCCATGACATTGAAAAGATAGTCTCGCGCTGGACAGCTATTCCCCTAGAGCAATTGCGTGAAACTGAACGCGAAAAACTACTCCAGATAGATACCAGACTTGCGATGCGTGTCATAGATCAATCTCAGGCTGTAACTGCAGTTTCAGAAGCAATCCGAAGGTCTAGAGTAGGATTAAGCGATACCAACAAACCAAATGGTAGTTTTTTATTTCTTGGCCCAACCGGAGTTGGAAAAACTGAGTTATGTAAAGCGATTGCTGAAGTTTTGTTTAATGATGAACAACAGATTATAAGAATAGATATGTCTGAGTATATGGAAAAACATTCGGTAGCTCGATTGATTGGAGCACCTCCAGGTTATGTTGGGTTTGAAGAAGGAGGTGAGTTGACTGAAAAAGTTCGCCGTCGTCCCTTTAGTGT
Source organism: Candidatus Methylacidiphilales bacterium (assembly GCA_030054035.1). Taxonomy (NCBI): domain Bacteria; kingdom Pseudomonadati; phylum Verrucomicrobiota; class Methylacidiphilae; order Methylacidiphilales; species Methylacidiphilales bacterium. The sequence goes on along the minus strand of JASGCS010000001.1, from coordinate 457,354 downwards.
GGTACTGCTTGATGAAATTGAAAAAGCCCATCCCGATGTATTTAATATTTTGTTACAGGTATTAGATGATGGCCGATTAAGTGATAGCCATGGCCATACGGTAGATTTTTGTAATACCATAATTGTTATGACATCAAATATAGGCAGTGAGATTATACAATCTTATCAAGCTACCAATACCGCACAACAACAGTATGAGCACATGAGTGCTGAAGTTATCAAAGAAATTAAAAAATATTTTAGACCTGAGTTTATTAATCGTATTGATGAATGTATTGTATTTAATAGTTTAAGCGAGCAATCAATTAAAAAAATTGTAGATATCCAACTTGCCTCACTCACCCAAAAAATTGCTAAACTTGGTTACCTTATTACCTTTGAAGATTCGGTTGCTTCGTTAATTGCGAAACATGGATATGATCCATACTATGGCGCAAGACCAGTAAAACGAACTATCACCCATTATTTAGAGAACCCATTTTCAAAAATAATACTTTCATCTACTCTAGACCCTGCTTTACCAATCATAGCACAGTCTGTAGAGGTGCCTGAGCAAGTTGTGTTTAGTCAAAACGGCAAGGTGTTGTAATTATTTAGTTATGTGGGTCTATTATGCTAAAATACCTTAGCTTAGCAATTAAAAGATCTGATTACCATAACTCACACCATTGTTACACAAATTAGTTGAATATCTATTAGAAAAGTGCAAGAGTAGCCATGCACACTACTATCTTTTAGCTAACGGCTATTTTGATGCTTTTTTTCCTTGGCTTCCTCCCGTTGAAGTACTGCTGACTCCAATTTGCACAGCCCAACCTAAAAAATGGGCCTATATGGCCTTTGTCGGATTAGTAGGTACTGTTTCTGGAGCTGTTTCGGTGTATTTATTGAGTAGATTTTTTACAATTCAAATTGCTGATATTTTAACTAGCTTTCCTTCGCTCGGCTATGATGAAATATCGGTCAAAAAGCAATTATCCCAATGGGGTTTTTATGCAGTATTTATCCTCGGCGCCCTACCGCTTCCTATCCTCTTTACATCATTTGTTGCTGGCAGTCAAGAAATCAATTTGTTGGTATTTATCTTTGCCCTTTCCATTTCACGGGGTATGAGATTTTTCACCGCCGCATACCTGATCTATAAATTTAATGATCAAATTGAACAAATTCTAAAAAAATATTTTATTCATATTTTAGTTGCGCTTGGATTATTTTTTATTCTTTTTGTTGTTATTTTTCGTGTGGTAGTCTAGCGATATGCCACATGCCACAATACAATACAATCAAGAGATTGCCAAGCATCTTAACATTGCACTACTCTGCGAAGCCCTGAGAGACTGCCTAGCATGCATGAAGGATAGTTCTGGAAAAGCCGTGTTCCCCTTGGGTGCGATTAGAGTCTTTGCTCTTAAGGCCGAGTATGATTCAGTTGCAGATGGTAAAAGAGCCTACCCATTTTTATTTGTCCATTTAATCATTGCACCAGGTCGGAGTAAAGAGTTAATTGAGTCAATTGGTTTTGATCTAACGCAGCGTATCAATAGTGAATGTGAAATATTAGCTACTTCGACTGTCCCATGGGGTGCCACTTTACAAATTGCTGAATTCGTAGCGCCTGATTACCGGCTTGGTAGCTTGAGAAATAATTTCTAATTATTTTTTAATAAATAAAAAAACGCTGAAAACTAACATCGTGCCAGATCCTAGTGCTGACCATATGATAATATCTAATCCAAGTATGGGCGGACTTATGTCCACACAACTCCCTAAGGATGAAAACATCGTGGGAAACCATTTAGCGAACCAAAATGAATTTAGGGCAAGCTCAAGGGGATCAGCTATGCATTCTTGACTTGGTGCCTTTCCGTATCTGATATAAAGATGAGCTAATGCAATACACACACTGATTAAGCTAACTAGGAGCAAAAAGAAATGCATTATTTTCACCTTAGTATTTTGGTACCAATAAATTGCACAAAGTGCCAGTAGAAATATCACACCGTAACTATATCGTTGCATAATACAAAGAGGGCATGGAAGGTAGCCTGCGGTGATTTGTAGAAAAATTGCAAAAATAAATCCAAAAAATGAAACAAATGCAATTACTAGTGATTGCAAGATTGGAATTGAAGTAAATAAATTCATCGGGTAGCCTATATCCATTTATGTTTCTTAAACCGAGTGTACAGCCATATACTTACCCCAAATATTAAGAAAATCGCAAAGACATACCCGTATTTCCATTCTAGCTCTGGCATATATTTAAAATTCATCCCCCAAATATTTGCTAGAATTGTTGGTATACCAAAAATTGCAGCCCAGGCCGCAAGTCTTTTTGTTATCTCGTTGTCTTCAATTGCAACCATTGACAATGAAACCTGTATCGCAGTTGCAATAGTTTCCCGAAGGTTGTCAATATCAAAATTTATTTTATTGAGATGGTCATTGACATCTCTGAAATATTCTTCCAAGTTCTTGCATAGTGCGTGAGTTCTTCCACCATAGAGTTTAAACGCTACTTCAATGAGTGGCGCAACAACATTCTTTAGAGAAGCGACTTGCTGTTTTAAATTATAAAGTCTTAGCGTATTTACTCTGGTTTTATGGTTTGAGGAGAAAATGTCAGCTTCCACAGTCTCTAGTTCATTTTCAAACCACTGCAGGAGTGGGAAATAACGATCTACGGTTGCGTCCATTAATGCATATAAAATGTAACCTGGGCCAATTTTGAACTGCTCGGTTTCTTTTTCACATTGGAGGCGTACATGGTGATAGGTGATATTGCTATGTATACGAATTGAAAGTAAAAAATTGTTAGCGGCAAAAATACAAAGATTGCCAATATGTAAACTTGCCCCATCAATTTCAGGTAATTGAAGCACCGTGAATAGGGTATTATCGTATTCTTCTAATTTTGCTCTTTGGTTTCCTCGTAAGGAGTCTTCTACGGCAAGTGGGTGCAGGTCAAAGATATCTTGCATCAATGTCATTTCTTCAAAAGTTGGGTTTGCGAGGGCTATCCAGGTAAAGTGCTTTTGTTGTTTGCTATATGACCGCACTTCATCTAGGTTGCAATCTTTTATTTTTTTTCCGTTTTGGTAAACTGTAGCGTTGATTAACATAACTTTATCCTTGCACATTATAATAACCTAACTTCTATGCAAACACACAAACTTTATGCCATTTGGGCAGTGCTGCTTTCAACAACTATGGTTATATCAATGATTACCGCACAAAAAATTATGCCTGTGGGTTACTTTTCTATTAGTGCCGCTAACATCATTTTTCCATTTGCCTACATTATCAGTGATCTAGTTACTGAGGTCTATGGGTTTAAAAAAAGTAGAAAAATCATTTGGTTAGGGCTATTCTCAATGGTCCTTGCATCAATGGTATTTCAAATTATTATTATGCTTCCAAGCATTCCTGAATGGCAGAATCAGGAGGCTTTTGTGCAGGTCCTCGGGCAGACCCCACGGATTGTCATCGCATCTTCTCTAGCTTACCTTTGTGGTGAATTTGCAAATTCTATAATAGTAAGCAAAATGAAAGTACGCTCAGAAGGTAAATTTATTTCGCTTAGAGTATTGGTTTCATCTATCGTTGCTCATATCATTGATAGTGTGGTGTTTGTATGCATCGCTTTTTATGGAACCTACCATGCATCGGTGATTTTACAAATAATTACTTCGGAAACTGTGGTCAAGTTCGGGATAGAGTGTGTCCTTATGCCGATCACAATCTTGTTAATTGTGTGGGTGAAGAAAACTGAAAAAATTGACACCTATGATAGGGGAATTCGCTACTCTATTTTTTCATTGCATGGATAAAATAGCGATTATTGGAGCGGGGTTTTGTGGAGTGGCATTATGCTACTCACTTAGAAAAAAATTTCCTAATTCCAGCATAACGATATATTCTCGATCTTCACTTATCGGAAGTGGGGTTGCCTATGGTACGAACTCTCCTTTTCACTTACTAAATGTTCCAGCCGGAAGAATGGGCATGATAGATGGGCAAGAAAATGATTTTTATCTTTGGCTTTGTGAACAAGGTTATACATACCATCCGGAAGATTTTGTTCCTAGAAAATTATATGGAGAGTATTTAAGATCCTATTTTGTCAAAACACCTTCTCTTACTGTGGTAAGGTCTAATGTAATTGCAATTCAAACTAATCATGAATCTGCCCACATAGTAACTGATAAAGATGATATGCATCAAGTAGATCTTGCGATACTTGCCTTAGGAAACTTTCCTTCAAAAATACCACAGGGAATTACTAACCTACCTTGGGAAAGTAGCAGTAATTGTATTAGTGACCCATGGCACCCTGCCTCTCAAGCCAATAAGTTACTTACCATTTCACCTTCAGCAAACGTGTTACTTATTGGTTCAGGGTTAACCGCTTTAGATATTGCTTCATTGTTGTTAGATAAAGGAATAAAAAGTATTGTCGCAATGTCTAGAAATGGTGTGCTCCCTCAACCGCATAGAGGCTTGCATGTAATTCCTGAGGTAGCTGTATCATGCGATTCAATCATCCGTCAATCTTCTCTACGATTAAAATTACATCAATTTAGAATGACCCTTTCCCAGGTCAGAAATAATGGTGGAGACTGGAGAGACCTATTTATTGAGCTCAGAAAAATAACCCCTGAATTATGGCAAAGTTTATCTATTGTTGAACAGTCAAAATTTTTAAAAAAAATCGCACCTTTTTGGGAAACTCATAGACATAGAATTTCTCCGCAGTTACATGCAAAAATTACTGAAGCAATAAAAAATAAGCTTGTTACTTTTTATAAAGCTAACTGTATTTCGGCGACAATGATTAATGGGGTAATACAAGTTAGCACTAGCTCAAAAAAAATTCCAACTATTAGGGCAGACTGCATTATTAATTGCACAGGACCAAATGTAGATATTACAAAAGAAAAAGATCCGCTCATAGAGCAATTAGTTAAACAAGGTACTATTATTCCAGATTCTCACAACCTTGGTTTGCAAGTCACAAACACTTACCGAACTGTAAACAGTAGAGGCGAAGTTAATAAAAATTTACTCTATCTCGGCCCGCTTTTAAAAGCCAAGTATTATGAAGCTACAGCGGTCCCTGAACTTCGTGCCCATGTTAAACAGTTAGTAAGCTTGTTATAATGAGTTCACCGCAGAGAGTACTTCTTCCGCGTGTTCGTTAGGTGAAACTTTTGTGAACACATGTGTGATAATGCCATTCTTAATAATGAAAGTAGTCCTACTTACACCCATATAACTTTTACCATACATAGACTTTTCTACCCAGCAACCATATTTTTTGGAGACTGTCTGATCGGTGTCTGGGACTAGGTAAAAAGACAAGCTGTATTTATCTTTGAACTTTGCGTGAGAAACAGCTGAGTCTGGAGATACCCCAACAACTATTGCTTGCCGGTCAGCTAACTGTGAAACGATTTTATTAAAGCCATTTGCCTCAATAGTACAACCTGGGGTGTCATCTTTTGGGTAAAAATAGAGGACAATAATTCCTGCGAAATCACCGATATTCTCGCTTCGGCCTTGATGAATAAACTCAAAGTCTGGTGCGGGGTTTCCGATGCTTGGAATTGGGTTAGATGGTTGCTGGCTAACCGTGCTTAGAGTTTTTTTCTTAGTCGCGATTTTCTTTTTAGTAACAGTTTTCTTCTTTGCTACAACTTTATTCTTTGATGTTGCTTTCTTTTTAGTAACAATTTTCTTTTTAGCAAGTATTTTTTTCTTAGTCGCGATTTTCTTTTTTACTGCCATTTTATACTCCTATTGTTTTTGGTTGTAGTTGCTCTAGTTCTTTAATAGTATTAACTAAATCAGCTTCGGAAAGCTCATGATCAGTTAATTTATTTTCAAAAAAGTCTTGATACGCCTGTAGATCTAGATACCCATGTCCACATAAATTAAAAAGTATGGTTTTTTTCTTGCCCTCAAGCTGTGCTTGTTTTGCTTCTCTAATTACTTGAGCGATAGCATGACTAGCTTCTGGTGCGGGAAGTATACCTTCGGTCTGTGAAAATAATAACCCAGCCTTAAAACACTCTAGTTGTTGAATAGCCGAGGCCTCTATAAGTTTGTCTTTAAGTAGTTGGCTTATGATCACACTTGCTCCATGATAACGCAAACCACCTGCATGTATGGCGGCGGGATTAAAATTATGCCCAAGCGTGTACATGGGTAATAACGGAGTGTAGCCTGCAGTATCACCAAAATCATATAGAAATTTTCCTTTAGTTAGCTTAGGACAAGAGGCTGGTTCAACGGCAATACATCTGGTTTTTTTATTTCTTTTTATGACATCTCTTAAGAAAGGAAAACAGATTCCAGCAAAATTAGAACCTCCTCCCAGAGGAGCGATAATGATATCAGGATATTCACCTACGATTTCAAGTTGTTTTTTTGCCTCTTGGCCTATTATGGTTTGATGCATTAAGACATGATTAAGTACAGATCCAAGTGAGTATTTTGTGTGCTCATCTTGGGCAGCCATTTCTATTGCTTCTGAAATTGCAATTCCAAGACTACCATTTGATTGAGGGTTTAGTTCAAGCTGTTTTTTTCCTGCCTGTGTGTCTCTACTTGGTGAGGCGATTACTTTTGCTCCAAAAGAATTCATCAATATTTTTCTATAAGGTTTTTGATCAAAGCTGATTTTCACCATGTATACTTCACACGCTAATCCAAATTGTTGGCAGGCGAAAGAAAGTGCCGTACCCCATTGTCCCGCACCGGTTTCGGTGGTTAATTTTTTAACTCCTTCTTTTTTGTTATAGTATGCTTGAGCCAATGCAGTATTAGGTTTATGCGACCCTGCGGGACTTGTACCTTCATATTTATAATAAATGGAAACTGACCCACCGAGGGCTTTTTCAAATTCTGTAGCTCTTATAAGTGGGCTAGGTCTCCAAATTAAATATTTATTAACTACCTCGTCAGGTATTTCAATAAAGGGCTCTGAACTTACTTCTTGTTTTATAAGCTCCATAGGGAAAATAGGCGACAAATCTGCAGGGCCGATTGGTAGCTTGGAAACTGGGTGAAGTGGGGGCAATGGCTTATTTTCTAAATCCGCAAGAATGTTATACCAACTTCGTGGAAGATCATTCTCAGCAAGGTATATTTTTTTCATCTGTACACCATTATATTAAAAATTTATTGGAAAGCGATAATCACAAAATAGGTGATATAAAAAATCCCACAAACTAGCAAATTACTAATCTTAAACCCTTTATTTGAATGTATGAATAAAAGCCATACACTTGCAAATATGGTAATGATAGAGGAGAGTATCGTGAGTGGGTTAGGATTCCATGGAGTGCACAATATCCCAATCGCAGGTAATAGTGATCCCTGAAAGACAAGTGCTCCGGTGATATTGCCAAACGCTAAGGTATCTTTACCTTTTCTTATCCATAAAATGCTATTAACTTTCTCAGGAAGCTCAGTTGCTACTGGAACTATTGCCAATGAAAGTAGTAATGGAGAGATATCAAATTGTAATGAAACTGTTTTAATTCCATCGATGAAAATTTCTGCCGAAAAAATCATAAGGATAAAGGCAAGTATTAATTGAATGATAATTGTTAATAAATTAGTTGGTAGTTTAGTTACCCGCGTGAATAATAATGGGTGATCTGCAGAAGTACCATGCCCTTGATCTACTAATTTATTTGAAGCCTGAATGGTTTGTTTCAAATATAGCACATAGCCTAGTACCATTATGGAAGCGATAATTATTTTTATCTCCATTCTTTCATGCGGGATAAAAAAAGCTAAGGTGGCGAACAAATAAAAAATTATAAAAAATATTAAATCTCGTTTAATGCCAGTGTACTCAGGGGTTACATAACCTGTTAGTGTTCGTTGTTTAACCACAAAAGCCGACATTAAAAAAATTGAAAGTGTAGAAAGCATCAGCGGTGCGCCAAGGATAGCTCCGATACCAATATCATTAGAGGTTTGACTTCCTCCGGCACTTCCAAAAATTGCAACCAATGGTACAGTTGCTTCAGGTAGGGCAGTAGCCACAGCCGCGAATATAGAACCAGTTACTCCTTCAGAGATTTTTAATCTCATGCCAAAATGTTCAAAACCGTTGGTTAAGATTTCTGCCGCGAGTACGAGTAATAACAATGATGCAATTAAAAGTATATATGTCATAGCACTATTTTATAGTATTATGCTAATTTTTTTTATCTTGATGATGTGAGTATTTGGTGGAGCGGAGGAGGATCGAACTCCCGACCTTCGCATTGCGAACGCGACACTCTACCAACTGAGCTACCGCCCCTTAGGGGTTATTATACTTGAATCAATAAATCGTTGAATTTGCTTTGCGGTTTGATCGGGATTATCACCGTGTAGCCAATGGCCTGCGTTATCTATAGTTTGATACTCTGCGTTGTGGTGATACTTTTCTAGGTACCTGCCATCATCATTTTGTTTATACCCTCTGCTCCCCATTAGGTATAGAGATGGCACTTGAATTTTATTAATGGGTAGCTCTGTTACTAATTGTCTGTGATCATGTTCGAGGGCTGATAGTGAGATTCGTAAGGTATATGCTTTGATAGTTTCTTGGTAGGTTAAGTTTTTAATGAGAAAGCTTCTGAGCTTCTTGTCAGGTATAGTTGGGGTAAGGAGATCATCTGCTATTTGCCTTGATGGAAGTGGCGTGCCCAGAAGCTTCAGAGATTGAAAGATATTTTTTTTGAAGTCAAGTGGGTAAGTACGATTAATCATATCTAGTGAAATTACTGCTTGGCAACTATCCGGGTATTGATTGGCAAAAAGCATGGTGTATTTTGCGCCAAGCGAATGCCCAATAAAAACTGCTGGAAGGAGGTGCATGGTAGTTTCGTAAATATCTTGAGCATATTGCTCTAAGCTTGAATTTTCTCTCAAAGGAGATTTACCATGGTTAAGTAAATCTAAACTGTAGCAACTTGCGTTTTGAAGTAGTGACGCTAACCCTCTTAAATTTAAGCCATCGCCAAAAAGCCCATGTAATAATATTATTCGTATCGGTCCAGTACCGACCGAATCATGGAGATGCAGTTTTGTCAATTAGCGCGGAGCTGTGGTGAGGGGACCAGATAGTGAGCTGAGATACAATGAAATATCTTCAATATCTTTATCGGTCAATTGGCTTACAAAAGTTGCCATAATAGCATTGTTCCTAATTCCGCTTTTATATGATTGGATGGCATTGCGCAAATAATCTTTGTATTGACCGGCAAGATGTGGAGTGTTTTCCATTTGCGTTACTCCGTTTTCACCATGGCACGAGAGGCATGTTGCTTGGTATAATTCTTTACCGCGCACTGATGCTATTTTATTGTTCGGAGGGTTTGTTGAGGCAGGGCTGTTACCACTTGAAAGGAAGACCGCAACATTTTGAATATCTTGATCGCTCAGAGAACCTGCATTAAAGACCATTGACCCATGTTTCCTTGCCCCATCTCTATATCCTCTTAGCGCGGTAGTTATGTAGGTCTGGTTCTGACCATACAGATAGGGAACATGATAACTAGGATATGTGGACTGATATCCTTTAATGCTGTGACACCCTTTACAGGTTTCAAAAATTACCTTGCCACTCGCAATTGATTCTTCTGCAAATAGATTAGTAGAGGAGACGAGAACTATAGCGCTTAAACATAGAATCGTCACCTTAAATTGTTTATAGACCATGGCGTTATTTTATCCTACTTTTTAATTGAATTGCCAAAAATTGTAATGACCGCTTTGTTTTGATTTTTCGCTTGTTCTAAGTATTCCATAAGCATATTTTGATTTTTAGCTATAGCACCAAAGGTGGTTTTTAATATCGCATGGGTACTCAAACTACTATCTGCTATACAAGCGATTGGAGTGTTCAAAGGTATTCCTAACGCGGTAACTTTTTTAACGATAGGTAGAAGTTTATCTCTTGACATGTACAGAATGACCGTTTGATTTTTTCTCACCAGTGCTTTCCACCAACCTAAGGGTTTTTTATTATTATGTGCAGTGGTGATTAATACAGAATCTGATATTTCATTTTTAGTTATTGGAAAGGCATGTTGTGCACAAGCAGATGTGTGTGCGGAAATGCCCGGAATAACCGCGAAAGGGATGTTATGTTTTTTTGCAAAATGAAGTTCCTCACTCGCTTGTGCGAATAAGAGCGGGTCCCCACCTTTTAATCTAATTACTTGTAATCCTTGCGAAGTGTATTTTAGAATTTCTTGGTGTATTTCTGGTTGATGGTACCGATGCAAGCCATGTCTTTTTCCAGTATTTATACAAACTGCATCTCGCCTGGCCGTTGCGAGCGTGTCTTCAGAAACAAGTGAATCATAAAGGATGACATCCGCACTTTCAATAGCGTGCAGTGCTCGTAGCGTTAGTAAATCTCTAGCCCCTGGTCCTGCGCCAACTAATGTCAAAGATCCCTTGGCGTGAACCATTTCTGAAGTGGAAAAAGATTGTTCGATTATGGTAATAATTTCTTGCTTTGATTTATGGAGTGTAGGATTGAATGGGGGTATTTTTAAAAAAATATTTTTATACCATGCTCTACGCGTAGACAGTAAAGGAAATCTAGATTTAATCGTTACTCGTGCTGAGGCAAGAATGGTAATAAGATCTTCAAGATGGGTAGCGAAAAGTTCTTCAATTCTTTTTTTTATAGTCTGAGCTAAGACCGGAGCAACACCACTCGATGAAATACCAATGGTCATATTAGCTCTCTTTATCAGTGCTACAAAGGAACAATTGCTGTTTTCAATATTATCAGCAGCCACTACCAAGGCGCCGCTTTTTTTTATTTCAAATGCGATTCCCTGATTAATTTCTTGTGAATCTGTGGCGACGATAGTAAGCAAAGCCTTTGGTTTTGATGAGCATTCCCATTTGCACTGTTCAACTGGTAGAGAATACTCATTTGCGAGTAACACAATTTCTTTAAGTATTATTGGAGCGATAATTCTTGGTTTGCCTTGAAATTGTAATACAGTTCTTAACTTTGACAAAGCAACAACACCTCCTCCGATTATTGTTATTGAACATTCTTCTAGTTTTAATCCAAGTAAAAACACGATCTAATTGTTACATTGAATAGTTCTATGACAAAAATCTCCAAAATATTCTTGATGGTTTTTATTTACTGAATATTGATGAAATAAACTGTCTAATTGCTTATAGATATCTTCTAAGGTCACACTTTCTTGAAAAAGAAAATTCATTCTTGTCCCTGCTCGGTCTGCTCCAAGATATAGGTTGTACCTTGATTTTGATTTCCCAATTAAACCAATTTCGGCTAATTCTGGTCTAGCACAACTATTCGGACATCCTGAAACTCGCATTGAGATTTGCAAGTCAAGTAGGTTATGTTTTAGCAGTAACGCTTCGATTGTATGTTCAAGGTTTGGAATTATCCTTTCTGCTTCTGCAAATGCGAGTGGGCACTGTGGAAAACTTGTGCACCCAAAAAGCTCTTTGCTAAACTCACTTTTATGCTGTGTGTCTAGTCGAAAATGTTTTATTAATGCCTTAAGTAAATCTTTGTTTTTGTCATCTGGTGCTGTGATGTGAAGATTTTGGAAAGAAGTTATTTTCCAATCTACTTGTAGCTCACTGGCAACCTGTCGAATAAATGATTTATAGGGAAATAGTTGATCAGATACTCTACCCGATGGTAATTTAAGCGTATATCTACTTTTACCATTTTCATCAATGTTCCAACCAAAACATTCCTGCCCAGTGGTGAATGCTTGAAATATGGGTGGGTCAAATGTGATTGATGATATTTTTTCTAATTCTTTTTTTGTGAACTCTAGTCCAAGCTCAGCGATGGTGTGTTTCAGTCTGGATAATTTTCTGTCATTTCTATTTCCAAAGTCTCTTTGAAATTCAAGTACGGCTTTCATCACAGCAGGTAAATGTTTTTTTGGGAAATTACCTATCGGTGTACCTAACTTTGGAAAAGTTTTTACATTACCAAATGTATGCCCTAGTCCTCCCCCTAATACTAGCGTAATGCTTTCTATTTCTTTTTCCCCATTTACTATAAACCCTAAGTCATTAGTGAAAAGGTCACAATCATTGATTGGGGGAATGGCAATTGCGGTTTTAAATTTTCTGGGCAAATAACGATCTTGATACATTGCATCTGGTACCATAGTAGTAGTATTGTTACCCAAAAATAAATCTTCATAGGCTTGACTGGTTGGTAAAAACGCATCACTTAATTCTTGTGCCATAACAAGGCATTCTTGAAGCAAGGCGGGTTTGAGAGTATGCGAAGCTGTGGTGATATTCCTATTCACATCACCGCATGTAGCTTTAGAGTCTAAGCCAGCCAAATGTAAATGAGAAATAACTGAGGGGAGATTTTGTTTTGCGATGTGGTGAATCTGGATTGTTTGCCTTGTTGTGCATTTGTAATGTTTTTCTCCATAGCTATCAGATATATCATTTATGGCAATTAATTGCTTTGAAGTTACTATCCCTGCAGGTATTCGAATGCGTAACATAAATGAGTGGTCAGGCTCTAAGCGTATTTTCTCCCTTGCTTCTCTCCTATCGCGATTATCTTGTTGGTATATGCCATGAAATTTAATTAACTGATCATCACCGGTTGCAAGTCTAGAGGTGATAGGATTGTTTAGAGATTGTTTAATTGTACCTCGTAAGGCATTACTATTTATTTTTAATTTTTCAATTTCAGTAGACATCGCGAACTAACACTCCATTAGTTAAAAGTAGATTATATGCCTCTTCTGCCATTTCTGTACTAAGTGATTTATGTTGCTGATAGATTTTTTTTATACTTTGTTCCACACTGACTGCAAGCGTAGATTTTGATCCACATAGAAATAATTTAGCACCTTGTTCTATCCAACTAAGTATTTCTTTTCCGTTGTTGATTATTTGTGAATCAATGTATCCTTGCGCGATAACATCTCTTGAAAATGAAACTGAGAGCTTATCTCCTGGTCTAGTATCTAACCACTCTAGTAAATCTTTTTGGTATAAAAAATTTGTATGCCTAGTCTGCTCACCAAAAAATAACCAAACTTTGTTATTTTTTTGCCTCGCAATTAGTTCAAATATAAATCCTCTAAATGGCGCTAAACCAGTTCCTGCAGAAATCAGTATTAATGGTACTGTTTCATCTTCTGGTAATCTGAAAGATTCATTTGGCTTTATCGTAACTGAACAGGCATCTTGATATTCACTATAATAACTAGAACCAAGCCCTCTTCCGTACAAAGTGCCACGAGTAAATTGTCTTATGGTTAAATGTATTTCTCCAACATGATAATTTGGTGATGAGCTAATTGAATATAGCCTTTCAGATTTATTAGGTAAAAGCTCAATGAATTGTTTAAATGACATATTCCGAGGGGGATAGGTGGTTAGAATTCGCATCCAATCTATATTGTCTAACTGTTTTTCTGAAAATTGCGAAAGTGAGTACCCATTAATTTTTTGGTATTGATTAATGGCAGTCCCGTGTGTTCTCATTATTTCTTTTGAATGTAATGTATTTGTCAGTTCTGTGGTTGAATCACTAAAATACGATGCGATATTTTCAAGCAAATGAAAAGGTGTATGTATGTCAATCAGCAAGCTATCACCAGGTTGGTATGCTAATTGCGCTTCGGTGTTATCTAATGCAACATGGATTACTTTTTTTGAAGATTGATAATCGCAAAGATCATGCACTTCTAATATTGGTAGCGCCACCGACCTGATTTCTCGATGCAAATTTGGAATAGTATAACTACTCGCCGCGCTTAATACCCCGTCGCTTAGAAATGAGCATTGTCTTGCAATCCATTCTGGTACAATCTTTATATAGTCAGTATCAGCCTGAGTGGTTGGTTCAATTTGTTTTGCCCCGCGTGATAACAAAAGTTCTGCGGCATCATTTCCTGCTTTTGCAAATAATGGGTAAGATTTATCCCCTAATGAAAATACAGAAAATTTAAGTTGTGACAACGAATAGTTTTTTTTTGATTGTAAATAAGAGAAAAGCGCTCTTGCATTATCTGGCGGTTCTCCCTCTCCTTGAGTGCTAATAACGAAAACCACTTGTCGTTCTTGTGAAAGTGTCATGGTATTTAGTGAGTTGCATGCAAGTAAAGTGTGGTGTATGTTAGCGATCCCCAGCGCTTCACTAAGTTTTGTTGCTACCCACTTGGCATTTCCTCCTTGGCCAGCATAGATTATTTTTGGAATAGAGTTTGAAAGATTGACCATAGTGAAGTAAAATTATATATATACTACACAATGGGTATATATAAAATAATTATAAAAATAGCTTAATATATATTAAAAACAGATATGCCAATTTACACATTTTCTTGCTCTAACTGCGATCATCGCGAGGAGTTGCTTATTAAATATGAACTAAAACCACCACACTGTTCAAATTGCGGATTAGATACGCTAGTAAGGCAGCTTTCCAAACCAAAATTTCATTTAAAAGGGACTGGTTGGTATGTAACAGATTTCAAAAATCCCACCCCTACTTCTAATAGTACAAATAATAGCACAAAAGAAGACCCCAAAAAAGAGGTCAAGCAAGAAGCTAAGCAAGATACTAAAGAAGTTAAGCAAGAGGCTAAGGAGTCTAAGCAAGAGGCCAAACAAGAGGCTAAGGAGTCTAAGCAAGAGGTTAAAAAAGAAGCCAAACAAGAAATTAAAAAAGAAACTACCAAGCCAAAAGACGGGTCAGGTTGATCGTGGAAAATAAATTTAGAACCCATATTACTTTAGAATGTGGAAAAGTCCAGATAGGGACTTTAGTAAAGGTAAGTGGATGGGTTGAACATTGGCGAGATCATGGCGGAATTGTATTTATTGACCTGCGCGATCATAGTGGCATAGTACAAATAGTTTTTAATCCAGATAATACCTCACTTCATGGACTCGGACAGTCGCTGCGATCTGAGTGGGTAATTTCAGTGACTGGGGTTATTAGAAATCGTCCAGAAGGAACGAAAAATGACAATCTTAATACCGGGCATATTGAGATAGTGGTGTCTGAATGTGAGGTGTTAAATCAATCTCAGGTGTTGCCATTTCCATTAGATGGATCTATAGTTAATGAGGAAACCAGACTTCGATTTAGATATCTAGATATTCGCCGAAATGATATGCAAAATAGGCTCAGGCTTAGAGCGCAGGCGAATATGTTTATTAGGACTATGATGCAAGAACATGATTTTTGCGAAGTGGAAACTCCAATGCTAACTAGAGAAACACCTGAAGGCGCTAGGGATTATGTTGTTCCGAGCAGACTACATCGTGGAATGTTCTACGCACTACCACAGTCACCCCAATTGTTTAAACAGCTACTCATGGTGGGTGGGCTAAATCGTTATTATCAAATAGCTCGTTGTTTTAGAGATGAAGATTTAAGAAGTGATAGACAGCCTGAGTTTACTCAACTTGATCTTGAGCTCTCATTTTGTGATCAAAAAGAAATAATGGAGATTACTGAATTGGTAGTAACTAATCTATTTGAAAGATTTGGTAATAAAAAATTTACAAAACCTATTCCCCATATTACCTATCAAGAATCAATGCGAAAATATGGAATAGATAGACCAGATTTAAGAAACCCATTACATTTGGTAGATATTGATAATCTGGTTAAAAATTGTGGATTTAAAATTTTTTCTACCTGTGCAAATGCAAAAAATTCTCGTGTGGTAGCCTTGAGAGTTCCCCAGGGAGCGGTTAGGCTTAGTCGCTCGGAGATTGATACCTATACAGAAATGGTCCAAGCACAAGGAGCTGGTGGGTTGGCTTATATAAAATGCACCGATCGACAGGTGGGAATAGCAGGGTTACAATCACCAATTATTAAGTTTTTAGGTGAGGAGTTGACCAATACCATCTTAGATGCGTGTTCGGCGCAAACCGGTGACTTGGTTTTTTTTGGTGCGGGAGATGCAAAATTAGTTAATGTAACGATGCACATGCTTAGAGGTGCAATTGCCGACAGTTTAAAACTTATCGATCCAGATGCGCTCTCATTTTGTTGGGTGGTTAATTTCCCACTGGTTGAGTATGATGAATTAGAAAAACGCTATGTTGCTATGCATCACCCATTTACTGCGTGCACTGAATCATTAATAGATTTTAAAGGAGACCCTTCGACTTTATTATCTCATGCATTTGATTTAGTGTTAAATGGCGTTGAGTTAGGTGGTGGTTCAATAAGAAATCATCTGGTCTCTGAGCAACATAAACTTTTTACAATATTAGGTTTATCAGAGGAAGAAATTAGAGGTAAGTTCCAATTTTTATTAAACGCACTTTCTTTTGGAGCTCCTCCTCATGGTGGATTAGCCTTGGGGCTTGATCGCTTATATATGTTGCTTAGTGGCGCAAATTCAATACGAGAATTAATCGCATTTCCAAAAAATCAAAATGGTGTCTGTTTGCTAACCGATGCTCCAAGTTCTTTGGCAAATAGAAAAATAAGGGAGCTACATCTAGCCGTTCAAGAATCAAAAAAAGTATAATTTATGGCTGGTCATTCTAAATGGGCAAATATTCAGCATCGCAAAGGCGCTCAAGACGCAAAACGTGCAAAAATCTTTACAAAGCTAATTAGAGAAATTACTTCTGCAACTAGAGTAGGCGGTAAAGATCAAGAAACTAATCCCCGTCTTCGTCTCGCTATTCATAAAGCACTTGACGCAAATATGACAAGAGATGCTATAGATCGTGCGGTTAAGCGAGGGACGGGTGAAATTGCAGGGTCGGACTTTAGTGAAGCGGTCTATGAAGGTTATGGGCCCGGTGGGGCCGCTATAATGGTAGATTGTTTAACTGATAATAAAATAAGAACTGTTTCTGATGTGCGAGCGGTGTTTACTAAGCACAATGGAAATCTTGGTGTGAGTGGTTCTGTTTCGTACTTATTTAAGAAAATCGGGGTTATTCGTTTTGTCGATGTGACACTTGAAACACAATTATTTGATGTGGCTATTGAGGCAGGTGCGGATGACATAATTGTTATACCTGAGTGCGGAGTTGAAGTGGTAACTCGCCCTGATACATTCGAATTGGTAGTTGCTAAGCTTCGCGAAAAGGGATTTAGTAGTGATGCCGAATTAATTGAGATGCAACCGATTACGACTGTTGCGATTGATGCCGAATGCCAGTTGCAACTTGACAAGATGTTAGAAAAATTAGATTCGCTTGATGATGTACAAGAGGTTTATACCAATGCCAGATCCTCTTAATAGAATAATTGGAATAGATCCAGGATTAAAGAAAACTGGATATGGAGTGATGGATAGTGATGGTGTGTCGACCAAGCATATTGCTTCAGGGGTAATATGCCCAGATGCTTCAAAACCATTGGGAGCAAGATTGTTATTCCTATCAGAACAACTTGCAGAAATATTTCAATTGTATAATCCAAAACATATTGCAGTAGAAGATGTGTTCATGAGTATAAATGCTAAATCATCTTTAATGCTTGGCTACGCAAGAGGGATATGCATGTGTGAGGCGTACAAAGCCAGCCCGCTTACTTTTACTTACAGCGCAAAAGAAGTTAAGTTATCTGTGGTAGGTAATGGTAGTGCTGATAAGAACCAAGTGCAATATATGGTCGGCATAATATTAAATATACGAAATAAGATGGAAGTTGACGCAAGTGATGCACTTGCAGTGGGTATTTGCCACGCACACTCGTATCGCGCCATAGCGTGTGATAGCTATGCTAAGTAAAATCCAAGGAGTATTAGTTGAGGCTGGTGATTTGATATCAATAAATGTTCATGGGCTTACTTTAGATCTTTTTGTCTCGCGATACACTAAATCTCAATTACCCCAGTTCGGTAGTACGGTATCTCTTTTTACTCATTTAGTAATCAGAGAGAATGAATGGTTGTTGTTTGGTTTTTATTTAGCTGTGGAACGAAGTTTATTTCGTCAACTAATTTCAGTCTCTGGAGTTGGCCCAAAATTAGCTCTTGCCATCCTCTCTGGGTATGAGGTTCCAGTTCTCGCGACACATATCGAGAAAAAAAATATTCTTGCTCTCTCGAGCATTTCAGGAATAGGTAAAAAAGTCGCCGAACGAATTGCTTTGGAGCTCCATGGTAAACTTTTTGCTATTTCGCAGGAGCAAGTTGATGTACAAGGTGAGAACGCGCATGATGCGATTAGAGCTTTAGTAGGACTTGGAATTCGTTTATCTGAAGCAACAAAAAAAATTAAATCAATTCCTAATTATCAACAGTTAAGTTTAGAGGAGTTAATACGAGAGGGACTGCAGAAATGATAGACTCTAAAATTGTTGATACCGCAAACGATCCAGCGGATTTATCATTACGGCCACTTACCTTACAGGAGTATGTCGGACAGTCAGAAATGAAACAACAGATGTCTATTTTTATTAAAGCAGCCTTACTTAGAAACTCCTCGCTAGATCATTTGCTTATTTTTGGCCCTCCTGGTTTGGGAAAAACTACACTTGCTACCATTGTGGCTAGAGAACTTAATTCAACGATTAGACACACTTCTGGCCCAGTCATAGAAAAAGCCGCAGATCTTGCGTCATTATTAACAAACCTAAAACCACATGATGTTCTCTTCATTGATGAAATACACCGATTATCTTCGCATGTTGAAGAAGTGCTCTATCCAGCTATGGAAGACTTTCAATTGGATTTAATGATAGGCGAGGGACCTTCGGCTCGCTCGATCAAATTAGATCTTCCTCGATTTACTTTGATTGGAGCCACTACTCGTGCGGGTTTGCTATCTTCACCCCTACGGGATCGTTTTGGTATTGTGCAAAGGTTAGATTATTATGAGGAAAAAGATATTCAAAAAATAATACATCGTTCAAGTAATATTTTAAATATTTCTATATCACCTGAAGCCTCGCAGCGAATTGCTAGTTGCTCAAGAGGAACACCAAGAATTGCCAATAGATTGCTCCGAAGGGTGCATGATGTAACACTTGTTCGTGGGGAAACTTCTGTCTCACTTGCGATAACAGAAGAAACCTTACACATGCTCCATGTTGACACCCACGGATTAGATGAGTTAGATCAAAGATTTTTAAAAACAATTGCAAACATCTACCGTGGCGGACCGGTTGGTCTTGAAACTATTGCGACAACGTTAGGAGAGGATAGCGGTACCATTGAAAATATTGTCGAACCATTTTTACTTAAACGAGAACTCATCGTAAGAGGTCCTCGTGGAAGAAGTATAACTCCAGCAGGGTATAGTGTCATTGGGATGCAAAATCCAAACCCCACCACTCCCTTACTGTAAGTATAATAGTAGAAATGCAAAATCAATTTTTTCATACCTGTAGAGTCTATTATGGTGACACAGATTGTGGCGGGGTGGTTTATTATGCAAATTACTTAAGATTTATTGAGTATGCGCGAATTGAGTTTTTTCTTTTTCACAATATCCCTCTTGAAGTATTAGAGAAAACTTACAATGTCGTTGCTGTAATTAAGAAGATTGACGCACAATATTTATATCCAGCTCGACTTGGAAATCTACTAAAAGTAGGATGTTGCCCAATTTCATACCGAAGAGCAACTATAGTGATGCAACAAGATGTGTATTTAATTCAACCAACAGAAAATGAAGATAGAAAAATATTTACCTGCCAAGTTGAGCTAACTTGTGTCGATACTATAAAATTTAAACCAATCGTAATCCCAGAAATTTTAAAACCTATTTTAATCGCTTGTGGTGCGCGAGAAGAAATCCGTTAACCTGAACGAGATGCCTTATTCTGTGCAATTAAACAAATAACATCATAGGCAATATGTGCGGCAGCTAATGCCGTAATTTCAGCATGATCGTATGCTGGAGCAACTTCTACTATGTCCATTCCAACAATGGAAAGTGGTGCAAGTTTTCTGATTATACTTAGCGCCTCTCTAGAAGTTAATCCACCGCTCACTGGAGTTCCTGTGCCAGGTGCAAAAGCTGGATCTAATGCATCAATATCAAATGTCAAATAACAGGGTAAGCCTGCTGTTCGCTCTATAATCATTTCCGCGACTGCCTGTGCACCTAGTGAACCAACATCTTCTGCGCTAACAATTTTTATCCCTCTATCATCCTCAACTAAAGTCCTAATCCCAATTTGAATAGAGTGATTCGGGTCAATTAACTTTTCATTAACAGCGCGAGTAAACATGGTGCCATGGTTGAGGCCACCTGCGTCATCCCAAGTATCAGGATGAGCGTCAAAGTGAATTAATGCTAATTGAGGGTAATGCGCATGATATGCACGCAAACAAGGGTAGGTAATAAAATGATCACCACCAAGAGTCAAAGCCATTGCACCTTGTGCTAGAATTGATTTTATATGTGCTTCTGCAATAGGAACAATATTGTGCAATTGTTCTAACTCGAAATAACAATCACCGTAATCTGCTATTGCTAGGAGTGAACAAGGGTCTATTGACTGTGGAAATGCATCTAATTCAGCTAATGTGGTTGAGGCAATTCGTATTGCTCGAGGCCCAAGCCTTGCACCTGACCTACCAGTTGTGGCACTATCAAAAGGTATTCCAGTTACAGCAATATCAGCACCTTTAAGATCACGAGTTAATTTCCTGCGTAAAAAACTAACTGTTCCTGCATAAACAGACTCGGTATACTTACCAAGTAATTCTTCACTCCTAAATGCTTGGTCACCAGAAACTCCAAGGTCTTTTCTTTGATGCCTAAAAATTTGTTTTTTCATATTAAATTGGTTGTTAAATTGGAGCGGGTGAAGGGAATCGAACCCTCGCTACTGGCTTGGGAAGCCAGTATTCTACCACTGAACTACACCCGCAACTATTTAATTCCCGCAAGCCCATCGATTTTTTCATCTGGTAAAATTATAAATGTACCTAGTGCTTTTGCATACAGTGTTTGGTTTGAATCTAAAATACAAGCTTCAGTATGTCCAAGTGTTTTGCCACAATGCAAAACGGTACCAGTAATTTGGATGGTGTTTAGAGAAACTCTTATAGTTTTAAAAAAATTTATTTTCATCTCAATAGTATAAGTTCCAATATTGTCACCTAAACATGATACCAGAGATAATCCCATTGCCATATCAAGTATCATTGATGTTATCCCACCTAACAAAACTCCTCGTTTGCTAGCAAATTCATTAGTTATTGTAGCGCTACAATAAACATTTCCTTTGGTAAATGAGTTTATAGTTAGGTTTAATTTTTTTGAGAGTGGATGGGGCTCTATCAATCCAGTCTTGATTGAGTGAACATAAGTCATACCATCCATGGTATTAGTATAAACTAAAATTAATAGATAAGTTGAATTAAAATATCTCATGCTTACTTTACCAGACGGTTCAAAAAAAATCCTACTCCATAGTTGTTGTGCTCCTTGTTCGGGCAGCGTGTTAGAGCTATTAGTTAAATCAAACCTAGAAGTCTCTGTATTTTTTTATAACCCCAATATTCATCCAAAAGAAGAGTATGAGTTACGCAAGAGGGAAAATATAACATTTGCGCAAAAACTAGGAGTGCCATTTATAGATGGAGACTATAACACAGAGCAATGGTTTTCAAAAGTAACCGGTCTTGAAAATGAACCAGAACGAGGAGTGCGATGTAGCGTTTGTTTTGATTTTCGGTTTGAACGCACAGCACAGTACGCAAAAGAACACGGGTTTAAGTATTTTACTAGTTGCTTAGGTATTTCTAGGTGGAAAGATTTTGAACAAATTACTCGGATAGGGAATTGGTGTGCTTCGCGCCATACCGACCTTCACTATTGGGATTTTAATTGGCGCAAACAGGGTGGTTCCAGTAGGATGATTGAAATAGCTAAAGCCGAAGAATTTTACCAACAGGAATATTGTGGTTGTGTGTACTCATTACGAGACACTAATCGGTCCAGAAGTAAGCAAGGGAGAGAAAGAATAAAACGCGGTATTACATTTTATTCAAAAAAGCCCAATCAAAAAAAGGACCAGGATCAGTTTTTCGATTAGGCGCAACATGACAATGACCCACAATACGTTCCTTGGTTATTGAAGGGTAAAATTTTCTTAGTGTGATTGCAAGTTGCGTCAAAGTTTCGTATTGAAACGGTTTAAATGGCTCTTCATCATTGCCTATTAATTCTATTCCAATTGAATAATTATTACAGTTTGGATCTCCATCCAAAGCAGATTCCCCAGCATGCCATGCCCGATCATTGGTGCTTACAAATTGAAATAAATTTCCAGCTGGGTCAATGAGGAAGTGACTTGAAACCTTCAAGTGATGCATGGTTTCAAAATATGGATGCTTACTTGGGTCAAGTTGATTAGTAAAAAAATCAATTACCCATTTAGTTTCTGTATTTTTAGGAGGAAGGCTAATTGCGTGAATTATAATGCAGTTAATTATGGTATCTTGTGTCCTGGAGTCATAATTTGGTGATGGAATACATGTTGATGGAGATACCCATCCCTGTATAGAAATACTATAGCGACTTTGCACGCAAATAGTATATAATTACATTAAAAATAAAGTATGACTACTTTTTTAAGGAAATACTCCTCGCGGCTACTTGATGGCCCGACTCGATCTCAAAGTAGAGCGATGCTACGACCAACTGGATTTTCAGATGAAGATTTTAAAAAACCTATTGTCGGTGTTGCCTCACTCGCTAGTAATGTTACTCCTTGCAATATGCATCTTGACGAGTTAAGTAAACTTTGTGTTGCATCATTACAAGCAAATAATTGCAAGCCAGTGCTTTTTCACACTATAACCATGTCGGATGGAATTTCAATGGGAAATGAAGGTATGAAATATTCACTCATTTCACGAGAAGTTATTGCAGATTCAATAGAAACTGTAACTGACGGATTGGCGTATGACGGATTGGTTACCATTGGATCATGTGATAAAAATATGCCTGGATGCCTGATTGCTCAATTTAGGTTACAACGACCATCAATTTTTATTTATGGCGGAACTATTATGCCTGGCATCTATAATAATAAACCCATTGATATAGTGTCAGTATTTGAATCAGTTGGTGCGTTTAGCAATAAAAAAATTAGTGAAGTTGATTTTTTAGAGATTGAAAAACGAGCCATACCAGGTCCTGGAGCCTGTGGTGGTATGTATACTGCAAATACCATGGCATGCGCAATTGAAGCTATGGGCCTATCACCTTGGGGCTCGTCATCACGAACAGCGATATCTAAAGAAAAAAAAATAGAATGCGATGAAATAGGTAGTGTTTTGTATAACGCCCTTGAGATGGGAATTACCCCAAAGAGCATAATTAATAAAAAATCTTTTGAGAACGCAATCACAACGGTGATAGCTTTAGGAGGGTCAACTAACGCTGTTCTTCATTTATTAGCTATGTCACATTCAGCAAAAATTTCTCTAAATCTAGATGATTTTAAAAGGATAGGCGCAAAAGTACCAGTCTTGTGCAATCTCAGACCATCTGGAGAATTTCCAATGAGTGAGTTTATTAAAATCGGCGGATTGGGACCATTGTTAAAGCGCCTAGCATTAGCAAATCTTATTAATACCTCATGCAAGACAATTTATGGCACAACTTTAGGTGATTATTTAAACAAAGTTCAAGAATATCCAGAAAACCAGAGAATTGTAAGCGATATAAGCAATCCAATTAAAAAAGATAGTCATATAGTCATATTAAAGGGAAATCTTGCTCCGGACGGTGCAGTTGCTAAGATTACTGGTAAAGAGGGGTTAACATTTACAGGAATTGCAAAGGTTTTTAATTCCGAAGAATTAGCCTTGAAAGCAATTTTAAATGGATCAATTAAAGCTGGAATGGTAATTGTGATTAGATATGAAGGCCCAAAGGGTGGTCCAGGAATGAGGGAAATGCTAGCTCCAACTTCCGCAGTAATGGGTGCTGGGTTGGGAAAAGATGTTGCCTTAATCACTGATGGACGATTTTCCGGGGGAACTCACGGGTTTGTTGTTGGGCATATTAGCCCAGAAGCATTTGATGGAGGCCCGTTGGCTTTAGTTAAAAACGGTGATACCATTACTATCGATAGTAACTCTAATGAACTTATCCTTAAAGTATCTCCAGCAGAATTGAAAAAAAGAAAAAAGAAACTTAAGCATCCTCTCTTTAAAAAAATTCATGGTGTTATGGCAAAATATCGTGCTAGTGTTACTTCCGCATCATTAGGTGCAGTAACCGATCTCAATTGTTGAGACGAAATTGAAAAAATCTATCACTGTTAACACCCATGAAGCGTACTTCAATACTTTACAAGAAGCCGCGCCGTATGTTCGAAATCATAATGCCGCGCTATTTGTCATACATATTCCTATAGATTGTTGTCACGATACAGTCCTGGAATCAATTGTTAAAGAAATAAAGATAATCCATAGATTTGGCTCTCGTTTGTTAGTGGTGCATGGTTCAAGTTTTGACGCAGTAGCACATGTTCCAAAAAAAAATATTGAGCGTTATCAAAGGGAATCTCGCGATGTTCGTTATAGAATAGAGAAGTATTTGGGTGATGAGTACAGTGTGATAAACGGGACCGCCACCGTTTCATGTAAACCTGTCGGTGTTGTGGAAGGGATAGAGCATCGCTATCAAGGGACAATTCTAATCCGCAGTCCAGATCTTCTCAAACAATCAGCTAGAAAGTCAGTTTTACTTTACTCACCCATTGCTTCATATCAATCAAATCAATTGGTACTAAACTCCTATCAAGTAGCAGTTGATTTTGCTACAGCGTTATCTGCAAAAAAATTAATACTCTATTCTTCAAAACGATCATTGTTTTCAGCGCAACTATCTTCTCAGGTGACGGTTCATGAAATATCTTCCTGGTTGAAAGTAAGAATAAAAAATTATAAAAATCTTTCCAGTATTATTGAACAAGCGATTTATGGTAATGTTAAGCGCGTGCATCTGGTTAATGGTTTGCGATCCAATGGGCTTTTAACTGAACTTTACACTAAGTCAGGTAGTGGCGTGTTGATTAGGAAGGGTGCGCATCATTCAATTAGAAGAGCCACTAAACAAGATATTTCAAGTATTAAATGGTTGCTTATGAATCCAAATACTAAAAATTATTTTTTAAAAAGAACAGATGCGTACCTAGAAAAAAATTATAACCGTTTTCTAGTTGCCATAAGTGAGGGAGCCTTAGTCGGGACTTGTGAGATAATTTTGTTTCGCACTTCACATATGGCTGAACTTGGCGCGGTTTGTGTTCAACAAGAGTTCGCAAATAAAGGAATTGTGAAAATGCTTATTAATAGAGCTGAAAATGAATTGGTGGCACTAGGATATCATACAGTTTTTGTTCTCACCACTAAGGCTGAAGATTTTTTTACTCGACTTGGCTATCGTCGTACTGGTTTTGAATCACTCCCTCTAGTTCGTCAAAAAAAATATGACCGTAAAAGGAACTCAATAATACTGATTAAAAAATTTGAATAATTAGCGTTTTGACGCTAATTTTGATGTAGTAATTGATAGTCGGTAAGCAAGATTCTCGCAGAATACCTTGTAGTAATTAAGTTGTGCCTCAATAGGAAAATTGGTAATAATCTGAGTATCTATTTTAAGAATTAGAGATTCTCCGCGTGATTTTGCTGTGGCAGTTCTCTTTAAATTGGAGTTTTTAGCTAAGAAGGTCATCTCTCCAAACACTTCTCCGCTTTTTAAAGTGGCGATTAGTGTTTGATTTTTAATAATATCTACTTCCCCTGAAATAATAACATAAAGATCGTATGTTTCTTGCCCTTCTTGAAATAGTATATCGCCGTTATTTGAACGCACCATCGTGGAAGAATTAATAAATAATTCTATTTCATCTTGATTAAAATAACTAAAGAAAGCCAATCTACTTATTGCGTCATGTTGTTGGGATTTATTCAAACTAGATTTTTCAGTACTTCGGTAAAGTGCCAAGAGCTCACTACCAAATGTTTGGCAATTGGGAAAACGATCGGAAGGGTTTTTACTCATAGCTTTGCTTAAAATTAAACTCAACTCTTTAGGCAGATCTGGTCTTAGTGATTGAAGTTCGGGGGGTTCGCTTTTTAGAATTAATTTAAAAAGTTCTTTAATATTGCTGTTGTAAAAAGGTGGCTGTTTTGCTAAAACATAAAAAATAACTACTGCAAGAGAGAACTGATCAGTAGCTGGAGTTAATGCCTTGCCCTGAATTTGTTCAGGAGACATATATGTGGGTGAGCCGATAACTTGTTGATCTTCTGCTTCTTTTTGGATTTTATGTGCGATGCTAAAATCCATTATTTTTGGCTTCCCCTCTTTCGTTAACATGATATTGGAAGGTTTGATATCTCTATGTAATACTCTATTGGTGTGTGAATATTCCAATGCAATACAACAATCATAAGCAATTTTAATTACTCTTTGAGGGTTGTCACTCAATTCCTTGTTTTCACTTGAGCAGTATACTGACAATGTGTTACCTTCAACATACTCCATAACTATAAAATATATGTTATTTTCGACTCCTACATCGTATAAAGATACAATATTGGGGTGACTGAGGAATCCAGTAGTGCGCGCTTCTTTGAATAAATTTTGATGGGTTTGTATAGAACTTTCTTCGTTGGGACTTTCAGTTATTTTTTCAATTTTGATTGCCACCATTCTTCCAACATACGGATCATATCCTTTGTAGACGCTACCGTGTGTACCTGAACCAAGTAGTTCACGTACCATATATCTTCCTAGTCTTTTAGGAACTACTGCTTCAGTGGGGTTATTTTTTTCGCTCATAACTTTTAACTAGCTCTAGTATTTTAACCCTTAGCGGGTCAATATTTTTATTACTCATAATTATAATCGCTTTTTTCTTTTTTGAACCTTGAGCATTGACCGAGTTTAATAATGCTCCCAGTGTTTTTTTTGATACTACAGCAAGTGGTGTTTTAGAGAGTAATTTGGCTTTATATGGTTTGGTTAGGAGTTGTAATTTTTGTTCCCATGTGCCCATTTTCATGCTATTTGAACCCATTTCAATTACGATGCCAGTATCATCAGGTTTAAAAGAATTTTTGAGGTATTCGAGGCTAATTTTGATTGAGGTAGGGTGATGGGCAAAATCTTCGTAAACAACAATTGAGGGCGATTCGTAAATTTTTTGCATCCGTCTGGTGACTTGTTTAAATTCTTTAAGATATTTTTCAATGTCAGTTACGGAGACTCCAAGTTGTGTACAAATTGCATACGCAGAAAGTACATTTTCAGAGTTACATGAAATCTCTAGAGAAGGATACTCAGTCAGCGATAGTCTTGATATTACTTTATTTTTAAAAGTGATAATAATGTGGTGGTTGGATTTATAGGCATACCAATGTTGTTTAGATTGCAACCATACTAGATTTGACCAGCACCCTTTAGCTATTAACTGTTTTATGAACGGAACACTTCTAGCAAATATGTTTGTCTTGGCGCTCATAGTTCTAATGAGAAAATGAAATTGAGTCTGAATATCTTCTATTGACTCAAAAATATCAGCATGATCAAATTCTAGATTATTGATTAGCAGCGTTGTAGGTTTGTAGTGTATAAATTTAGATCGCTTATCAAAAAATGCACTATCATATTCATCAGCCTCAATGACAAAGTAATCAGTTCCAAGATGTGCGTGAGTGAGATTGTTGTTTAGGGGTATTCCACCAATTAAATAACCACAATCAATCTTACAAGATTGAAGTATAAAAGAAACTAGTGCGGTAGTTGTTGTTTTACCATGAGTTCCGGCAATAGCAATGACCTTTTTTCCATTTAATATATGCGAACCCATCCATTGAGGTCCTGAAGTATATGGGATTGAGCCGATCAACATATCTTCAATAACTTGCATACCTCTAGTCATTACATTACCAACGATAATCATGCTTGTTGACGGAGAGATATCTTTATATGCATGACCTTCAAAAAGCGTGAGATCGTAAGTTTTAGACAGGCCTTTTAATTGGCTATAAATTGGATCGTGATAGTGCGAATCACTTCCGGTTACTCTGTAGCCCTTTTTTAATGCGAGTTGCGCGA
Organism: Candidatus Methylacidiphilales bacterium; assembly: GCA_030054035.1. Taxonomy (NCBI): domain Bacteria; kingdom Pseudomonadati; phylum Verrucomicrobiota; class Methylacidiphilae; order Methylacidiphilales; species Methylacidiphilales bacterium. The sequence goes on along the minus strand of JASGCS010000001.1, from coordinate 429,265 downwards.
TACCCGCCATGAAGGTTCCGCAGATACCCAAAATATGAATCGTTTCAGACTTGTTTGATAACATAAAATATAAAGTACTAATATATAAAGTACCATGACCCTGCAATCCATTATAATGCGTCAACCTGATGATTGGCACACTCATCTGCGAGAACAAGAGATGCTGAATTTCGCACTTCCCCATACAGCTTCTCAATTTTATCGAGCGTTACTCATGCCAAACCTAAAGAAACCGGTTACTACCGCAATTGCTGTTACTGAGTACCAATCCCAAGTTGATTCATTGTTGCTAAAAAATCCTCCGGGCAAGTTGTTTGAACCTCATTATGCTCTTTTTTTACAGGAAACTACCAGTGTTGAAGAAGTGTACCGGTGCACTAAACTTCCTAACGTTAGAGGATTTAAGTACTACCCAAGCAGGGCAACAACTAACTCAGATCATGGAGTGAAAGATTTGCTTGTCCTAGATAATATCCTTGCCGCTATCGCTGAGTCAAACTCTGTGCTATTGTTGCATGGTGAGGTTGTTTCTGCTTATGTGGATCCATTTGATCGTGAAAAGCTATTTATACAACAAATACTTCCTGTTATCATGAGACGCCATCCTACCCTAAAAATTGTTATGGAACATATAACCACTAGAACCTCTGTTGATTTTATCCTGTCGCAAAAGGGCAGAGTACATGCAACTATCACACCGCACCATCTCTTGTTGGATCGTAGAGCGATTTTTAATAATGGCATACACCCTCATTTTTATTGTTTGCCCTTACTTCAACGCAACGAAGATAAAAACGCCCTGATTATGGCCGCAACCTCTGGATTGCCATGGTTTTTTGCTGGCACAGATTCCGCCCCACATGCGATTAGTGCCAAAGAAACAAGCTGTGGATGTGCTGGTATATTTAATACTCCTGTAGCACTTAGTATTTATGCAGATATTTTTGAAAGAGTTGGAAAATTGTACGCCTTAGAAGATTTTTTAAGCAAACATGGTGCGCTTTTTTATGAGCTCCCAATGAATAAAACTATGATTGAGCTTCAAAAAAAACCTTGGAATGTACCAAGTGTTTATGAGTTTGGAGTGGAGAAGGTGGTGCCGCTTTGTTCAGGAGAAGTGGCTAGTTGGCAATTGGTAGCCTAACTATTCGTTAGCTAGCAGCGTCTTGATTTTTAATTATATCTGCTAATTCGCCTGAATTATATAAATCAACCAATATGTCACATCCGCCTATCAATTCTCCTCTGGCGTAGATTTGAGGAAAAGTTGGCCATGCTGCAAAATCTGGAAGAAATTTAAAAATAGCTAAATCTTCAAGCACATTAACAGCATAATACTGTGCTCCAACTTCGCCAAGAACTTTAGATGCTTTAGCAGAAAATCCACATTGTGGAAATTGTGGGGTGCCTTTCATAAAAATTACTATTTCGTTTTTTGAAACGATTTCTTTAATTCGATTTAATGTCTCATTTTTGTCTAGTACCATTATTGACAAACCTCGCATTCTTGATCATTAGCTCCAGCTCCAAACGCACAACTGGTTTTATTTTCAAATTCTGTAATTTTATCTGCTGAAGTAACTCTATTCAAAGTATTTTTTCTACTAGAATCTAAAGTTGTTTTTTCAATATGAGTTGCCCCAATGGTTCGCAAGTAATATGTTGTCTTTAGTCCTCGTATCCATGCTAATTGATACATTAGGTCTAGTGTTTTGGCGTCAGTATCTGCATAGTACAGATTAAGAGACTGAGCTTGGTCTATCCATTTTTGTCTTCGTGAAGCACATTCAATTAACCAACGCTGATCAATCTCAAATGCAGTTTTATAAAGTTTTTTAATTTCATTTGGAATGCGATCAATTTTTTGCAAACTACCATCGTAATATTTCAAATCATTAATCATCACGTCGTCCCAGATATTGTGCTTTTTTAAGTCTGTGACAAGGTACGGATTGATTAAGGTGAATTCACCAGATAAATTAGATTTGACATACAGATTTTGGTATGTAGGCTCGATAGATGCGGATACTCCACAAATGTTTGCAATGGTCGCGGTTGGGGCGATCGCCATTATATTTGAGTTCCTAACCCCGTATTGGGTAACATTCTTCCTTAACGTATCCCAATCTTTTGTTGAGTTATAGTTTACTTTTAAAAAACCATCCCTCTCTTTATCGAGGAGTCGCAATGAGTCAATTGGAAGTATACCTTTGCTCCACAATGATCCCTGATATGTTTGATACGGACCCCGTTCTTTGGCAAGACTCATAGAAGCTTCTATAGCAAAGTAGCTAATTGTTTCCATAGATTGATCAGATATTTCAATTGCTTTATCGCTATCATAAGGAACTCGTAAGTGATACAGCAAGTCTGTGAACCCCATTAACCCAAGACCGATTGGTCTATGCTTTAGATTTGAAAATTTTGCTTTTTCGACACTGTAATAATTGTATTCAATTACATTATCGAGCATTCTAACCGCTATAGAGACGGTCTCTTTGAGCGCTACCTCATCTAAACCTTCAGGTGTCATATGCTCTTTAAGATTTATCGAACCTAGATTACAGACCGCAATTTCTTCTTTGTTTGTGTTGAGTGTGATTTCTGTACATAGATTTGATGAGTGGACCACTCCAACATGTCGCTGGGGTGATCTGATATTACATGGATCTTTAAATGTAATCCAGGGGTGTCCCGTTTCATATAACATAGTGAGCATTTTTCTCCATAAAGTCAATGCAGGTAATTTTTTGTACAATAGGATCTCACCTCGTTCGACCATTTGCTCATATTGCATATAGCGTTTTTCAAAATCTTTGCCATAAATGTCATGTAAATCAGGTGTCTCATGAGGTGAGAATAGCGTCCATTCTCCCTTTTCATGCACTCGCTTCATAAAAAGATCTGGAATCCAATTAGCTGTATTCATATCGTGCGTTCTTCTACGATCATCACCTGTATTTTTTCTTAACTCCAAAAAATCTTCTATATCTAAATGCCATGTTTCAAGATATGCACAAACCGCACCTTTTCTTTTGCCACCTTGATTCACTGCAATGGCAGTATCGTTCGCTACTTTTAAAAACGGAACAACACCTTGTGAATTTCCGTTAGTGCCTTTTATATGCGATCCCATGCTCCGCACAGAGGTCCAGTCGTTACCTAACCCGCCAGCATATTTTGAAAGAAGGGCATTTTCTTTAATAGCTTCGTAGATACCACTTAAATCATCAGGTACTGTTGTTAGGTAGCAACTTGAAAGTTGCGGTCTAAGTGTGCCGGAATTGAATAGGGTTGGAGTGCTTGACATAAAACGAAAGCTAGAAAGCGTCTTATAGAACAAAATGGCATATTGCTCGCGCTCTGATTTTTTCTCATATAGTGCCAAACCCATAGCAACTCGCATAAAAAACGCTTGTGGTAATTCTATTCGATTGGTGCCATGATGAATAAAGTAGCGATCATAAAGTGTTTGTAAACTCAGGTAGCTAAATTTAGAATCATTTTGTTCAATTAACACTTTGGCAAGTGTAGCGCAATCATATTCGGCAAGCTCATGGCTGAGTAAGTCTTTCGAAATGGCATAAGCGATGTATTTTTCGAAGTACCCTTGGTAGCTATTTTGCATTGGTTCAAAAATACTTGCTGGCACAGGCATTGAGAGAGTTTTGTAAGCTTCAATTTTGCAGAGCTTAAGGAGCAGGCGAGAAGCAACATAAGAATAATTTGGTTCTTTTTCGATAAGAGATTTTGCACTCATAATTGCCGACTTAATTACATCTAGCTCAGGAACTAAATCATAAAGATTTTTTACTGTTTCACTATACAACATTCCAGTATCCACATCGTCCAAATTGTTTGCGGCATTCTTAATCATTGCAAGTAATAATTCGGTCGGTAGTGCGACGGTATGTCCATCAGATAATGTTACATTTATTACTGGTTTAGTCTGATTATCAACGCTTGATTTTCTAAGTTTACTTCTATCTTCTCGATAAAGGACATATCTTCTGGCAACTTTGTGTTCGCCTTGTCGCATTAAGGCAAGCTCAACTTGATCTTGGATATCCTCTATGTGAAATGTCCCACCATCGGGTAGGCGTTTGAATAAATTATTTGTTACTTGCAAGCTTAATTGTGCAACTAGCTCATGAATTCTTTCCGAACTTGCTGCCATTCCTCCTTCTTCTGCTAAGAAAGCCTTTGTCATAGCAGTTTCCACTTTGGAAATTTCAAATTCAGTTAGCCTGCCATTTCTTCTGATTACTCTGTATTTTCCCGGTGCAGTTAAAGAAATACCACCTAAGTTTTCTCTTTGTAAATCTTTAGTTGTATTAGGGTTTGAGTGGTTTATTTCAAGGTTATCAATATCGGTGAATTTAGCCATGGAATTGTATGCATACAATTATACCATTTTTAACACTTTTTATTGCCCAATTATTTTTAATAATTTTGCATTAAAATCAATTATGTCGGATATCATGGCAAAAACAATTTTTGATAAGATTTGGGACGAACATGTGTTACCTTCCAACAATTCTAACATCCAATTATTATATGTTGATAGAGTTATATTACATGAGAGGACAGGTGGTATTGCGCTACAAGGTGTCGAAGATCGAGCATTGCAGGTTAGAAGACCTGAATCAGTTTATGCAATTATTGATCATGCAATTGATACCTTTGCAAATCGTACAGATTTTGGTTTAGTTCCTCATAGTGAAATTGCTATACAGGTAACAAGGTCTTTAGCAAATAAATTTAAAATAAATTTGTACGATATCAATGACGAAAATCAAGGAATTTCACATGTGGTAGTTGCGGAGAGAGGGATTGCAATTCCTGGTTCAGTTATTGTGTGCCCCGATAGTCATACAGGTACCTTAGGGGCGTTAGGTTGTCTAGGGATTGGAATTGGAACTAGTCAGGCAGAGCAAGCACTAATCACCAGAACTATTTCAGTAACTCGACCCAAGAATATAAAGATTGAAATAAATGGCACACTGAGCAAATATGCGACCGCAAAAGATATCGTTTTAGCTATTTTACAAAAATATGGCACATCAGTTGGTCATGGCGCGATAATTGAATATTGTGGTTCATTGATAAAAAGTATACCTTTGGAAGGTAGAATGACTATTTGTAACATGTCAGTTGAGCTCGGGGCGTTTAGTGGGATTATTTCCCCCGATCAAATAACTACTGAATATTTCTTTAGCACGCCAATCGGAGCTACTTTGGAATCAAGCCAATTACATACATATATACATTCGCTTTCAACAGACAGTGATGCTATCTTTGAGAATAATCATGCAATGACTTTACAGAATCTTTTACCACGAATTTCGTACGGCATTTCCCCCGACCAAAATATAAGTATTGACCAACCCTTACCAGCCGAATCAAGCGTTGACCCTGAAGTTATAGGATATATGGGACTTTCAGGCGTTTCATATCTCCAACAATTAACAATCCAAGGTGCTTTTATAGGCTCATGTACCAATAGTAGATTTAGTGACTTAGAATTAGTTGCCTCATTTCTGAAAGGTAAAAAAATAAATAAAAATATGAAAGCTTTAATTGTCCCAGGTTCTAGTCGTGTCAAAAAAATGGCTGAAGCAAAGGGGTTTGACAAAATTTTTTTAGAGGCTGGGTTTGAGTGGAGAGAGTCAGGGTGCTCACTTTGTTTTTTTGCTGGTGGTGAGTCGTTTCCGAAAGGATCTAGGGTGCTAAGCTCAACAAATAGAAATTTTAAAAACAGACAAGGAGCCCAAGTCAAAACACATCTTGCCAGCCCTTTAATTGTAGCGCTTGGGGCGGTGATAGGAAGGATACCTTCTTTAGAAGACTTACGACTTATTACTTAAATTCAGACTCACCTAAATAAATTTTTTTAACTATGGGGTGCGAAGTAATTTCTGTTTCATTACCTTCAACAAGTATAGATCCTTCATAAAGAAAATAAACTCTTTTACAGATACTTAATAATTCACGATAATTATGATCCGTGATAAGAACTCCAATACCTTTACTTGATAGTTGTGCAATTAGATATTGTGTTTCTATTACAGAAATAGGATCAATTCCAGCGAACGGTTCATCGAGAAGAATATATTTTGGATTGGTGCAAAGTAAGCGAGCTATCTCTACTCGTCTTCGCTCGCCTCCAGAAAGATTTGTGCCTCGGGTTTTTGCAAGATGGGTTAAATGCATTTGCTCGAGAAAAGTCCCAATAATTTTAGTAATTTCATTTTCATCAGTAACACCTATTAATTCTATTGCCACTCTTAAATTATCTTCTACAGATAAAGATTGAAATATACTTGCTTCTTGTGGAAGATATGCCAAGCCTGATAATGCTCTTTGCGCTAGATTCATTGCGGTTATATCTGTATCATCAAGTCTGATAACTCCATTTTCGGTTTTTTCAATACCTGCGATTAGGTAAAAACAAGTAGTTTTTCCGGCTCCATTTGGTCCGAGTAAGCCTACAATCTCTCCAGGATGCAGGCTTATCGAGACATTGTTCACTAATACTTTATCTTTAATAGACTTTCTTATTTCAAAAATATCTAATGATTTATTCATTGGCTTTTATGACCACTTTTACTTGTTTATCTTGCACTTGTACTGCTTCGATCGTTCTATTTACACTGTTGTAGGTGATTTTTTGAGCTTGAATGGAGTTTTCTCCGTCGCTAAATTTTACATTACCTGTAATGATAAATTTACCCTTAATAAAATATTCTGCCTTATCTCCTGAAATTGTTAATTTTTGTTTTTTATCTTTTGAAAGTTGGATGATGGTTAAGTTGGTGAACCGCATCAAATCTTCCCTTGTTTTTTTAATGAATTCAAGTTCTGATGAATTTATTATGAAATTAGAGGCAGTTAAGACTACATTTCCGCGATAGTGCATTTTTTCTTGACTTGCAAGAATGGTTAGATACTTTGATTCAATGGTGTAGATATTTGCTGCAAGTAAATTAAAATTAAATAATCCTATGACAAATAGTATGATTATATTATTAATACTCATTGCTAGTTTTTACCTGTTGTGCGTCAATTTTAAAATGATCGGTATCCTGAAAATCAATTTGTAATTTATTTGCATCAATAGTAATATCTGAAATTGTAATAGTACTAGGTTTGCGACTATATCCTTTTTTTTCATTTATGTCTAAAATGAAATCTTCGGTTAAAATTGAAAATTGTATTTTGGTATTTTTAGTTGCAGTAAGCACGGTGTTATTTCTGGTGGAGAATTTATCATGTTCAAAAATTACATAATCAGAGTGAATGTCAATAAATTGCTTAACGTCAATATTTGCTAATAACAAATGAGCTTCTCGTAGTTCGAATTCTGGTAGATTTTTATCTAAATATTCATTTTCGATTAGATAGGTAGTTGTCCCCCATAAAAAACTACCATAGAGCGCCAAAATAAAAAATAAGTATTTAAATACCATGTAAAATAAAATCGCAAAGCTCTCGCACTGCCCCATTTCCAGCATCAAATGCACTAACCCACTTCGCTTGTTCTAAGATTTTTTGATGGGCGTTGCGAGGGGCTGCGCCAAGTCCTACACTAGTTATAAGTGGAAGGTCAGGTATATCGTCGCCCATGTAACATACATCTCTAAAATCTACCCCATACAATGAGGTAATTTTCTGCATTTCTAATACTTTATCAGAAGCGTGTTGAATACAGTGTTTAACACCTAATTCATTTGCACGATACTCAAGTATCGGTGATTTTCTCGCAGAAATAAAAACTACTATTTTGCCATTTTGAATAAGGTTGACAATACCAAAACCATCCTTAACATCAAATGATTTGAATTGCTCTCCATCTTTGCCGAGATTGATTTTTCCATCAGTAAGCGTTCCGTCACAATCTAATCCTATTATTTTTATAAGATTAGGTTTGTACATTCCGCTATTCATCAGATAATCCTGCGTCGATTATGTCATAGATGCTAAGAACACCTATTCCGTGACGCTCCGAATTAACAACAAGTACTTGTATTTTTGAAATGCGCATAATTTGAAGCGCATTTGAGGCGAGTTCAGAGGCATTGATACTTTTAAATTTTTTACTCATGACATTTGAAATTTGTGTGGTCTGAAGATTGGTAGTATTATGAATTAAACGACGTAAATCGCCGTCAGTAAATATACCCTCAACTTCTTGGTTGTGAGTAATTAGTGTGCACCCTAGCCTTTTATTTGACATTTCAAGTGCCGCGTCTATAATAAAAACTGATGGTGAAACTGAAGGTACATCTTTACCAAAATGTGCGAGGCTTTCTACAGTAGTTAAAAGTTTTTTCCCCAATGTACCTGCTGGGTGTGTTCTGGCGAAGTCTTCTGATGTCATTCCTTTCATTTCAAATAATATTAGTGCGATCGCATCACCGAGCGCCAACATTGCGGTGGTACTTGCGGTAGGAGCTAGATTGTGTTGACAAGCTTCTCTGTTAATAGGAATATGAATACACATCGTTGCGATTTGAGCTAATCTTGAATTTGAATTAGAGGTCATTGCAATACTAACTATACCAAGCGTGTTTGCCACAGAAAGTGTCGTGATGATTTCTTGAGTTTCTCCTGAATGTGAAACTGCAACAATTATATCTTGTTTAGATATCATGCCAATATCTCCATGGATTGCTTCACTAGCGTGAATAAAAAATGACGGTGCGCCAGTGCTAGACAATGTGGCGGCAATTTTTTTTGCAATAATTCCTGATTTACCTAATCCAAGTAAAATAATCTTACCTTTACAAGAAAAAAGTTCCTTACAGACAGAGATAAACGACTGATCTAAAGAAGCTTGAACTCCTTGAATAGCTTCTGATTCTATAGTAAGTATCTCACTTGCTCTTTTTATTATTTGACTTTCAAGTAGCATGTTTATTGTTCCAGTAGTTCGTATAAGTCATCCTGAGAATTTATTTTAATACCAGCTGCACTAATTAATTCATTTATTTTCGTATTTCTATTTCTTGACCAAACGGACTTAAAGAAAGAATAACTATCCTCTCCTATTCCTGAAGAATAAATAAAATCAATAGCATCTGAGTTTGTGCGTCTCGTGTCAACTATATCTATAAATGTTAAAGCTGACTTAGTGGCAAAAGCTGCGTTACTGTAACTAAGTGGACTTAAGAAAAAAAAATCAAATAAATATCCCAGTGCATCTCGTTCAGTAGTTGGTCCTAGAATTGGAACAATTAAAAAATTAGTTTTGCGATACCCCCAAAGCGCAAGAGTTTGACCAAAGTCTTGCGGTTGGGATTTTAAATCAATTGAACTTGCCACGTCAAATATTCCAAACAATCCAAAGATTGTATTAACTACAAATCTAGCAAGTTGTTCAGTCGCAACTATAAATTTTCCTTGTAGAAAATTATTAAATCCATATTTAATTTGAGCAAGGTTCGTAAAAAAGTTATTCACAGTAGTATGTACACTCGAATCAAAAGTTTTTGAGTAAAATTCACTTGAAGGTTTCCAGACACTTTCATCGGTGTTAACAAATTGCTCGTATAATTGCTGGTTCTTATTGAAATAAGGATCTTTAATTTCAGATTGTTGGATGGAGCACCCGCTGGTAAGTAGTGTGCATAGTATTAAAAAGAAAAACAAATTTGACATATAATAAATATTATTAATTGCTATAGCATAGTACACTCTCTTATTTTATGATAAATAATTTAAACGAAACCAAAACATATATTACATTTTCTCAAGTGTCATTTAAGCGTGCCAACCGATATATATTTGAGAATTTATCGCTATCTGTTCCTAAAGGTAAAATAGTTGGAATTCTTGGAAGTAGTGGATGTGGCAAAACAACACTTTTAAAGTTAATGAGTGGTCAATTATCCCCTGATCAAGGTACAGTTCTTTATGGAAATAAAAATATTCATAAGATTTCATCTGCAAATTTGTTTGAGATTAGAAAAAAAATTGGAATGTTATTTCAAAGTGGCGCGTTGCTTAATGATTTAAGTGTCTTTGAAAATGTCGCATTTCCCCTTAGGGAACATACTAAGTTACCTGAACCTGTTATTGTTGCGCAAGTTCTGTTAAAACTGCAATCAGTCGGACTACGTGGAGCGGCTACATTATTTCCATCTGAATTATCTGGAGGTATGACACGGAGGGTGGCCCTTGCCCGTGCGATTGTTATGGATCCTGAATTATTACTATATGATGAACCGTTTGCAGGACAAGATCCAATTAGCATGGGTGTTTTACTTAAATTAATATCTGAATTAAATTCATTGCTTGGGTTAACTTCAGTTATTGTATCTCACGATGTAACTGAGTTGTTAAGTATTGCTGATTATATATATGCGATTTCAGACGCAACAATCATTGCGTCAGGCACCCCTTCCGATTTTCAAACGACGAGTAATCCTTGGGTTAGGCAATTTGTGCATAGTTCAGCTGAAGGCGCGGTTCAATTTGATTATCATGCAAAGTTATTCAAAGAACAATTCCATGAAATTATTTAACACAATCATTACTACCATTGGCACAAGAGTATTATTGCTTGTTCCAATATTGGTAAGTGTAGTAACAATTCCACGTAGATACAAATTACTTGTAAAACAGCTGTATGTTATCGGAGTACTTTCTGCAATCATCATCATAGTATCAGGATTATTTGTTGGAATGGTTTTGGCATTACAGGGATACAATACGCTAGTTAAATTTAATTCAAAAGAGGCAGTAGGTGTCTTGGTGTTACTATCCCTGACAAGAGAGATAGGTCCAGTAATATCCGCGCTACTGTTTGCTGGAAGATCTGGCTCTGCGATTACAGCAGAAGTAGCGCTTATGAAAGCTACCGAACAAATTAGTAGTATTGAAATAATTGGGGTAAATCCCAATGAAATTGTTTATGGTCCAAGATTTTTTGCCTCTATAATCTCGCTCCCATTGTTAACTTCGTTGTTTATTACAGCAGGGTTGTGGGGTGGCTATTTTGTAAGTTGTGTTATACTAAATCTAGATTCTGGGGTATTTTGGACGACTGTTAAAAATGGTTTTGATTTTCAAGGAGATTTTATGAATGGAATTATCAAGTCATTTATTTTCGCAATTGCATGTGCTTGGATTGCGTTAGCTCAAGGGATTGATTCTGATCCCACACCAGAAGGTATGAGTAAGTCCACTACTAATACGGTTGTGTATTCATCCTTAAGTATCCTAGGGTTAAACTATTTACTATCTTCAATCATGTTTTCTAATTCTACGCTATGAACTCAATTCCTAAATACGTAATTTATTGGGTTGCAATCTTTTTTATAGCTTCTTTAGCGAGCATTATGTTTTTTGCAGTCTCAATTAGTGATGGATCTGGGGTGAAAAAAGAGCCGTTTTATATAGTTTCCGCTTACTTTTCAAACATTGGGACTTTGCACGCAAGATCTCCGGTAACATCTAGTGGCGTGTTAGTTGGAAGAGTCGCTTCCATCGCTTTTGATAATAAAAACTACTCTGCTTTAGTTACTTTACATCTATTTAAAAAATATTCATTTCCTGAAGATTCCTCGCTAGCTATTTTTACTTCAGGCTTGTTAGGCGAACAATATATAAATATTGAGCCTGGAGCAAGTGAAGGGATGCTCAAAGAAGGCTCTGAGATCCAATACACTCAATCTGCTGTCGTGCTAGAGAAGTTGATTGGGCAATTTTTAGTATCGAAGTCAGAAAAATGAGACCATTATTTGTAGCTTTAGCTTTACTTTGTGTAACATTTTCTTATGCTCTAGAAGTTGAAGAACATCAAACAGTTTTAACCGTTAAGCAAGTTGTAAATCAAACGATTGAATTACTTAAAAACGAGACTGATATAGAAAAGAGAAGGCAAATAATTAAACAAAAAGTTTATCCGATTATTGTGCCTATGATTGATTTTGATCAGTTCTCAAAATTAGTGCTATCAAGAAACATCAAAACAATTAACTCCGATCAGTTCAAAGAATTTACAGGCCTACTTAAGCAACTTTTGTTGCAAGTGTACGGAAATGCATTTTTAAAATTCTCGAATCAGATAATTCAATTTCAGCCATATCTAACCACAAACCAAGAAAATCGCTCCACTGTCACCATCAAAATTATCCAGCCCACAGGGTCTAGTTCTACTACAGTTGATTTTTTGTTCTTAAAAAAGGAAAGTGGTTGGTTGGTATATGATATGAAAGTTGAACAGTTAAGTTTAGTCGCCTCATATCGTGATGTGGTAAATGATGAAATTCAACGCTCTGGCATTAACGGAATACTTCTCAATTTTAGAAAAAAAATTGAGAATGATAAATCAAAATGACCACTATAGAATTACCAATTCGCGTTGATCAAGTAGAGATTTCAGCTTTATATCAAAAGTACAGCAATCTAAATGAAGATTTATTGTTAGATTTTAGTAAAGTACAGTTTGCAAATTCAAGTTTACTTGCATTTTTAGTTGTATTGGAATTGGAAAAAAAAGCAAACAAAATTTCATATAAATCAGTACCTCCGTTTATTAACTCTTTAATTCAAGCACATCGAGTACAGGATTTATTTTCAAATAGCTTTATTAATGGCTAACGCAATTCGTATTCGAGGAGGTCGCCCCCTTTCTGGTACTATTGCTATTGCTGGTGCGAAAAATGCAGCACTTCCTATTCTCGCCGCAAGTCTTTTATGCGATCAACCAGTCCGGCTAGATAATATACCAGACTCAGACGACATTAAAAAATTCTTTCAATTGCTAAGGCTCCTCAGCGTTGATATTGAGTGCAATTCCCACTCGGCTACTTTATATCCTACTATAAGCAAGCATGTTGAACTTCCAGTTGAGTTAACTTCAACAATGAGAGCTTCGATACTTTTACTAGCCCCACTACTTGCTATACATGGTAAGGCAGAGTTAGGTTTACCTGGCGGATGCGCTATAGGCATTAGGCCTATCGATCAACATATTAAAGGGTTAAAGCAATTAGGTGTTGAATTTGAAATCTACCCTGAGAAGTTGATCGCTACAACAACTAAACTTAGAGGCACTGAAATAACCTTTGATGTAGTAACGGTAACTGGTACGGAAAATTTAATAATGGCAGCTGTTTTAGCACAGGGTAAAACTACACTTAGAAATGTCGCAATAGAACCTGAAGTAATTGATCTAATAGATTTTCTAAACGAACAAGGCGCGAAAATAACTTTAAATACTGATCGATCTATATCAATTGAAGGTGTTCAAAGATTAGGTGCAGATACGACGCATTTTATAATTCCAGATAGGATCGAATGTGGCACTTTTTTAGTTGCTGGTGCGATTACTTTAGGAGAGCTGACTCTGACTTCGTCGCCAGTTAAGCATTTGGGTGCTGTGATCGATCATCTAAGAAATATGAATGTTTTGATAAATAGTGAATCAAATACACATCTCCATGTTTCTGCCCAGAAACCGCTTACCGCGCATAGTTTTTCCACAAAACCTTATCCTTACTTACCAACTGACATGCAAGCACAGTTTATGGTGCTAAACTGCATCGCAATGGGGGATTCTACAATACAGGAGACTATTTTTGAGAACAGATTTTTACATGTTGAGAGTTTAAATAAAATGGGTGCGAATATTGTTTTATCTGGAAACACGGCATATATTACAGGTAATACGATATTACATGGGATTGAATTACGAGCGACAGATTTAAGAGCTTCAGCTGGGCTTGTGCTTGCTGGCTTAGTCGCGTCTGGAGAAACAATCATTAAAGATATTTACCATCTTGACCGTGGATATGAGAGAATAGTAGATAAACTTAAGGCAGTCGGTGCTCAAATTGAAAGAATTACTGTATGAAAAACAAACCAATAACCATTGCAATTGCAAAAGGCAGAACTTTTAATGATAATCAGCGATATTTAATTCAACTTGGTTTTACAAACAATCAATTTGAAATTTCAGATAGATCATTAATATTCAAGCACCCAAATAAATTATTAACATTAGTGAAAGTTAGATCAATTGATGTAACAACCCTAGTGCATATAGGGGTAGCAGATCTTGGAGTAGTTGGTAAAGATATATTGCTTGAAAATGAATGTAGTGGAATTATTGAACTCAGCGATCTTGGTAATAGTAAATGTAAAATGGTGTACGCCAAGCCTAAACATAGCATCTTTACAAATTATTCTTCATTGCTTATAGCAACAAAATATCCCAATATTACTAAAAATTATTTTCTCGCTAAAAAAATAAATGTTGATACAGTAATATTGCATGGAGCTCTTGAAATGGCGCCTTCAATCGGATTAGCGGATGCAATTGTAGATCTTAGTAATACTGGGGATTCATTAAAAGCACATAATTTAGTAATTGAAGATGAGCTTTTTCTTTCAAGCGCAAGGTTGATTGCTAACCGTGCTGCCTATATTACAAAAAGAAATGAACTCGAGCAAATAAAAAATATTTTTAACCTTAGGTAACTGCTATGATACAAACAAGTGATTTACGAATAAAATCAATCAACGCCGATTTAGTTACTCCAAAAGAATTAATTAAAACTTACCCGCTCACACAAAGCTTGTGTGATTTTGTGTCATCCGCCAGAGAAACTACAGTACAAATTATTTCCAGAAAAGATCCTAGGTTTGTTGTGATCGTTGGCCCATGCTCGATACATGATACCGAACTTGCTTTAGCGTACGCGAAGAAAATCAAACAAATATCATCGGAATACAAGGATACTTTGCACATTATCATGCGAGTGTATTTTGAAAAACCTAGAACTACCGTAGGTTGGAAAGGACTAATAAACGATCCAGACCTCAATCAAAGTTATAACATAGACAAAGGCTTACGAATGGCTCGTTCCTTATTAGTTGAAATTAACAAAGAGGAAGTACCATGTGGCACTGAGTATTTAGATTTAATCACACCACAGTACTTTAATGACCTCATTACTTGGGGCGCTATCGGCGCAAGAACTACAGAAAGCCAGTGTCATAGACAATTAGCTTCTGGGCTATCCACCCCAGTAGGTTTTAAGAATGGAACAGATGGCAATATTCAGATAGCGGTCGACGCAATGGTTTCATCAGGTGAGTCACATACTTTTTTATCTGTCACTGACGAAGGTAAGTTAGCTAGCTTTTCAACAACAGGAAATAAGTCTACCCATATTATTTTAAGGGGGGGCAAACAACCAAACTTTGACGAGCAATCTATACATCAGGCCTGTCAGTTGCTTAGTAAGCATAATCTTTACCCAAATGTTATGGTTGATTGTAGTCATGCCAATAGTAATAAAAATTATAAAAATCAATCGATAGTTCTTGAATCCATTTGTGCTCATATTGAGCAAGGTGGTAATAGTATCTTTGGGGCCATGATAGAAAGTAATATAAATGAAGGCAATCAGAAGTTAACTGATTCTAAAAACCTTACTTACGGTGTGAGTATTACTGATGCATGTATTAGTTGGGAAAGTACACTTGAGTTATTAAGTAAGTTAGATAAAGCTGTGCGTAAAAGAAATTCATGAAAGTTAGAATCCTATCTACCTCACAAGTAAATTTCAAAAATTATTTTAATCAGCAAATTATTTTACCCTCTAGAAAAGATTCAATAACCGTAAGCCGTGTTGTATTCAACCAAATACAACAAATTAAAAATCACGGTGATTTTGCGTTATTAAAACAAGTGACAACCTTTGATAATTGGAAGCCAAAAAAATGCAGCCAACTTATGGTTTCAAAAAAAGAGATGGATAGTGCATACAATAAGCTATCACCTTTACTTAAACGATCATTAGTTGTTGCGTTTCAGCGTATAAATGCGTTTGCAAAAAAACAAAAATTACAACCATACACACTTCAAGAAAGTAAAGCTTCCTATTGTTCTCAGAGAATTATGCCGATTGAGAGAGTTGGCATTTATGTACCAGGTGGCACAGCTTCCTATCCTTCTACACTGTTGATGAATGCAATTCCAGCAAGAAATGCTGGGGTAAAAAAAATAGTCGCTGTGAGCCCAGCGATAAATGGTGTTATTTCTCCTTTAGTGCTTGCCACCGCCTCGATGTGCGGTATTGATGAGATGTATAAAATTGGTGGCGCTTCAGCTATAGCTGCATTAGCGTATGGGACAAAAACAATTAACCCTGTTGATAAAATTACTGGCCCAGGAAATAAATATGTTACAGAAGCTAAACGGCAAGTATTTGGCGTTGTAGGTATTGATATGCTCGCGGGCCCAACCGAAATTGTGATCTTATTTGACGCAAAATCTAACCCAAAAATTGTAGCGCTAGACCTACTTGCTCAAGCTGAACATGATATTTCGGCGAGAGCAATTGGTATAACAACTAGTATGGACCAGGCTCGTCAAGTACAAAAACATTTGCTTGAGATTTCTCAACATTTAAGCAGAAATAAAATAATCCAAGAATCATTTATACGTGGAAGTGTGTTGATTGTTTCTAGAAGTATTAATGAAAGTTTAAAGCTATCCAATTTGATCGCCCCAGAACATCTACATTTAAATTTATTAAAAGCAAATACATACATTCGTTTTATAACTAACGCTGGGGCAATATTTATAGGCAGTTCAAGTGCAGAGTCTTTTGGAGATTATTGTGCTGGCCCTAACCATGTGTTACCTACAAATAGAAGCGCAAGATTTAGTTCTCCGTTAGGAACCTACGACTTTCAAAAGAGACAAAATGTTGTACATTTATCAGCTCGCGCAGCAAAAGAACTTTCAATTACTGCTAGTACTATTGCATTTGCTGAAGGTCTCGAGGCTCATGCGCTTAGTTCTAAAATCAGGGGATAAATTATGTTAAAATGGATATTATTTTGGTAGACAGCTTTGGAAAATTTACAAACTAGAAGAAAGTTTTTACTTGGTACCGTTGCGACAATGGGATCGGTTGCGGTTGTGGGCGTTGCAGTTCCATTCATATCGTATCTAAAACCAAGCGCTAAGGCATATGTAGGCGCAGCTCCAGTAGAGGTAGATATTACAGGATTAGAAATGGGTCGTATGATGCGTAAATTATGGAAGGGCAGACCGATATTCATTGTGCACAGATCAAAAGAAATGCTTGAGCAACTCAGCGCCCATGAAGATTTGCTCGCAGATTCTGGTTCTAAAAATTCTACCCAGCCAGATAAAGCAGAATTTAAATCTAAATATAGATCATTGGTACCTGAGTTTATAGTTTTATTAGGAGTATGCACTCATCTAGGTTGTGCGCCATTGTATCGACCTGAAATTGCCCCAGCAGATTTGGGTACTGATTGGTATGGGGGTTTTTATTGTCCTTGCCATGGATCAAAATTTGATCTATCAGGTAGAGTGTATAAAGGTGTGCCGGCGCAAATTAATTTGGAAATTCCAGAGTATTCAATACAATCCAATAAGTTAATCATAGGTAAAAGTGCATGAAAAAATTTTCTGAATGGGTTGAAAAGAGACTACCCTTAGCTAGTATTGCAAAGAGCCAGCTTGTCGATTATTTTGCTCCAAAAAATTTTAATTTCTGGTATTTTTTTGGTTCTCTTGCATTACTAGTACTAGTAATGCAAATAATTACAGGTATTTATTTGACCATGTATTACAAATCAAGCGCAGCTGACGCTTTTGCTTCAGTGGAATATATCATGAGAGATGTGAGTTGGGGATGGTTAATGCGATATATGCATGCCGTTGGAGCCTCATCATTTTTTATTGTAATTTATTTACATATGTTTAGAGCTTTTTTATATGGATCCTATAAAGAACCTAGGGAATTACTATGGGTAATTGGAATGTTTTTGTATTTATTGTTAATGGCAGAAGCTTTTATGGGATATTTATTACCATGGGGGCAAATGTCTTATTGGGGCGCCCAGGTAATAACTGAATTATTTGGCGCAATCCCTTTTGTGGGATCTACGCTAACTGAATATCTAAGAGGTGATTTCGTTGTATCAGAGAGCACTTTAAGTAGATTTTTTGCGTTGCATGTGATTGCCTTACCTATGGCAATTTTAGGAGTCGTTTTTCTTCATCTAATGTCTTTGAGGACGGTGGGTTCAAACAATCCTGAAGGCATAGAAATTAAAAAACATTTAGGTAGCGATGGTAAACCGCTTGATGGCATTCCTTTTTATCCCTACTATGTTATTAAAGATATTTTCGGAGTCGCAGTATTTTTAACAATATTTTTCATAGTGGTATTTTATGCACCAGAACTTGGCGGATTGTTTTTAGAACACGATAATTTTATAGCTGCAAATACTGTCGTCACTCCTACACATATCAAACCAGTTTGGTACTTTACTCCTTTTTATTCAATTTTAAGAGCGGTACCTGATAAATTATTTGGTGTAATAGCAATGGGATCTGCTGTAGCTATTTTGTTTTTTGTACCTTGGTTAGATCGTTGCCCAACTAAATCAATTCGTTATCGAAGCATGTTCTATAAAATATTACTAGGCATGTTTATTGTTAGTTTTATCGTGCTCGGATATTTGGGTCTACAGCCGGTAACTCCACAGTTCACTTTCATTGCTAGAATCTGCACTATCATTTATTTTAGTTTTTTTGTCGTATTGTTTTTTACTTCAAAAAATGAAAAGTGCAAGCCTGTACCGACTAGGATTATGAAATGAAGTTTTATAATCCGTTAATCTTAATTGCTATTGTAGGGTTGATAGCAAACTCATTTAGTGTTGCTGGTGCTAGTCAGGATGGTGTTACGCTACTAACAGCCCCCATAAATACTAGTGACAAAGCATCGCTTCAGAGAGGAGCTCGAGCTTTTATGGATTATTGCTCAGGTTGCCACTCACTAAAATATGCCACCTATAATCAATTTGGTAATATTCTTGGCATGGGAGTTGACTCTTCTGAAATAATTAAAAAATACTTAATTTATCCTTTAGATAGTTTTGGTGAAAAAATAAAATATGGAGAAAAAGTAAGTGCTGGCCTTGAGGAAAATTATGCAATACAAGTTTATTTAACAAAAGTACCAGACCTCTCATTAATAACAAGAGTTAGAAACAAAGACTGGTTATATTCATATTTAACAGGTTTTTATAGGGATACCACCAAACAAACTGGTTTCAATAATGTTATTTTTAAGGATGTCGCAATGCCTAATCCTTTTTGGGAAATTCAAGGTATCCAATATCTTGAAGATAGTGAAACAAAAAACGCTAATTTAATTGTTCATAAAGAAGGTTTGTTGAGTAAAACAGAGTTCCATGCTTTCGTTTTAGACATAGTAAATTTTTTAACAGTACTTTCTGATCCATCTAAATCTGAAAGAGAGCGTATTGGGATTTGGGTAGTGATGTTTTTAGTATTGCTTTCGATAGTTACCTACTTCTTACATCTTTCATATTGGAAGGAAGTGGAAAATAAAAGAAATTAACCTTTGGTAGCTTGAAAATAATATGGAACTGTATACTTTACCCAATGATCCAGATAGTCTTAGAGCTAGATTAGTTGTATATGAAAAGGAAATTCCATGTAGGATTATAGAGGTGGATCTAGATAGCCCTCAGAAAAATTCTGACATAGACCTATCCCATTTTTCTGGTGTGCTTACGCTCCGAGAAAAAAATTTCGGCACTTTTGTTTTTAATGATAGCGATCTCATGCTTGAGTATCTAGATGAGCGGTTCCCTTGTCCGCAGCTTATGCCCAACGATCCGTTAGATAAAGCACGCTGTAGATTTTTATTAAAGTACTTTAGAAATAAATGGTTTCCATTGTATGCTAGACTTGAAAATTGTGAAAAGGAGAGTAAGAGTTTATTCCAAAAGGAGATACAACTTTTTTCTCAGTGGGTAACGGGCTCCAATTGGTTATTTGGTAAGGAGTTAAGCTTAGCTGATTGTTCGGCTTTTCCCTATTTAATTAAGTTGCGATCGTGGAATATATCTGTCACACCAAGAACACCATTAGATAGGTATATAAATAAATTTTTAACTCATGCTACTATATTGGCACATTTTAATCATGAAATCGAATTGATGAAAAACTCTCCTATCAAGAGTAGAAAATCAAAAAGATAATATCATTTGCTATAACAATAATCCATGTATTCGCACAATAGATGAATGCAAGTTAAATGCATTTCTTGAACTCGTGCGGTGTTATTAATAGCAATTCTTAATTCGATGTCTGTTTCAGAAAGTGTTTTAGCGATTTTTCCGCCATCAAATCCTGTAAAAGCAATAGTATTTACCCCCTTATTTTTTGCAGTATTAACTGCTTCAATAATGTTACTTGAGTTGCCGCTTGTGGTAAAAACTATCAGCGTGTCTTGAGCTTGGAGCAATCCTTGTAGTTGCCTTGAGAATATTTCTAAATAATTTCTATCATTAGCGATAGATGTTATTACTTGGGCATCAGATGTGATTGCCATGGCGGCAAGCGCTACCCGATCATGCTTGTATTTATTAAGAAGTTCAGAAGCTAGATGTTGCGCATCACCAGATGATCCACCGTTTCCGCAAGCTATAATTTTTCCACCATTGTGCCAAGTTTGAATACAACGCTGAGCAATTTTAATTAGATTTGTTATTTGTCCAGCTATAATACCCCTGCATTTTTCTTGGTCAATTAGAGCGGATTTTAATAAATTTGTAAAAATTTCTTCTTTGACTAAATGATATTTGGAATCCATGTGATAGTGGGGTTATGTAATGTACCTGTGATGCATATTATATCAATTCGCAGGTTAAAATTTTTATAAGCTGAGTTTTCTTTCGCGTAAGTTACAAGACAGTTAAGAATCCTTTTAACTTTACTTTTTGTTATTGTTTCAATTGGGCTAATAAAAGTTGCATTGCTACGATAACGAACCTCAAATGCGATTAATACTCCTTCAAATTTACCAATCACATCTATTTCTCCAAAAGGATAGTGAGTGTTATGAGCTACTATTTCCACCCCTTGATTACATAAATATCTCATCGCAATCTCTTCCGCAATTCTTCCCTTGATATAAGATGATTGCGGTGAGCGTATAAAGTTATTCATTTTTTGGCTTAATTAAAAGTTTTCGTTGTTTGTAATAGTAGTTTAATTTTTTTTGTAGTTGAAAAGAGATTTGATTTTGATTTAATGAAATGATCGACTGTGTATCAATGAGCGAAACTGTTCCATTTCTCTTGAATCGCCCACTTCTAGGATCAAAAATATATGTACCCAGTAAGGTTGGTAGTTTTGAGAGGTCATGATTAGATTTAATTATATTTGATAATAACGTTATACTATCAAAACCAAGAGCAAAGAAAAATGGATTAAGCTTTTTAATTTCTAGTTCTTTGAAGTTTAGTTTTTTTAAATTTGTTGAATAATCATTGAGCCAAGTTGAACCCATTATTAACGATCCCTTATAATTAATAATTGATTTAATATTCCATTTATCTAGAATTGTAATTGGTATGAATATTGGAACTTGATCAATGTAATAGTAATTAAGAAAACTTTTAATTGTTGCGATATTTTTATTTGAGCCTAAAATAGTAATACTTTTTATATCCTGCCTTCTGCGTTGTTGAAACGTTACTTTATTTTCGATCGTTTCTACTAATTGCAACATTCTCGCTTGACTTAAATCAGAGTGAAGCAGATAGCTTACTAATTCGTTAAAATTAGCCGAGCTCTCGTCATAATACCAAAATTCAAATATATCATATTCAGGAAGATTAAAATCATTATTTGAAATAGTTTCTGGTAAGATCACAATATGTTTACCTAAATATGGTGTAAGTAAATTTACTAACATATCAATGTCATCTTTTGGAGAAATACTTAAATACGATATATTTGGTAATGTAGTTTTTATATCAGTTTCGATGCGCTCAATGTAATTAAGTGCAATCCCTACCGAGTGTTTATCGTTTAATACTTGAGTCGCTTTAATCACTTCGTTTTTTAATACAGGACCGATAAAATACTTAATATTTTTACGCTGCAGTGAATCAAAAAAATCACTCCACTCCTGGAGCGTGATTAATTGAGAAGTGTCATGCGGCTCAAAAGTAAATGTATTGTTACTTGTATTAGCGCTCTTTAATCCTTTAAAAAAGCTCTCAGTGATTTCATAGCTAAGTGAGTTATGATTGAGTAAAATAGCAACAGGAGTCTTGTCTGTGGCTGTTCCATAATTTGGAAATATTGTCCAAAACAAGGTTACAAAAAAAAGTATATGAGTGTAAATAAAAATATATTGCATCACCAGTTCTATTTTATATCAACACCAATTGGAAATATAGATGACATGACATATAGATCTGTTTCGATAATGTCAATATTAGATAGAATTTATGCAGAAGACACAAGAATTGCAAAAAAATTGTTTCTTCATTATGGAATCAAGGTACCGCTATACAGCTTGCATGAAGGTAATGAAAAACAAAGAATACCAGAAATAATTTCTTTACTCTCTGAAGGAAACCATATAGGTTTGGTAAGCGACGCTGGAACACCGTTACTCAATGATCCTGGCTACCCATTACTAAAAGCATTTATAAATCATTCGATTTCTTTTACTGTTTTACCGGGCTCTTGCTCTCCAATTTGCGCTTTAGTTTTATCGGGATTACCCCTAAATAGATTTGAGTACCATGGTTTTGTTTCAGATAATAGTTCAGAACTAAAAGACCATCTAATCTACTGCCTTGCCTTGCAACACACATCAGTTTTATTGTTACAAAAGCGTATGGTAACTAAAGTAATTGAATTGATTAATCATTTTGAGCCATCTAGAGAGCTTGCGTTAGTAAAAGAGCTTACCAAAATACATGAACAGGTATTTCGTGGAAGCGCAAGTGCTCTTGAAACTATGATTAAAAATGGAGCAATAAATTTAAACGGTGAGTTCATACTCATTTGTAGCCCAAATCAAATCACTGATAAATTCAATCCAAGCTCAGATCAATTGCTATTCGCTAGAAGTCTAATAAAAGTAGTAAGCCCTTCAAAAGCTGCGACGCTACTTACAAAACATTTTGGCGGAAGTAAAAAAGAATGGTATTCATTATGTGTAACGCAACAATGGTAAAATATCGTTAAATAAATGTTAAAGATACCTGGTTACACCACATCTGGACTACTGCCCAATCGTTCACATGGAAATATTTTTCTAGGCACTAGAAATTCAGACTCACTTCAAATTGCAATTAAATGTGTTGAGAGAGATGAATTACCTAATACTAGAAATGATCAGGGTCGTTTGTTTCATGAAGTCCAAATGTTGATTTTACTAGAACACAGCAATATAGTAAAGCTGTATGATTATGGAGTGACTAAAAGCGTTATATTTTTGGTTACAGAGTATCTAGCAAAAGGGGATCTGAAAAATTTCTTACATTTTAATCAGGTTAAGTATGATCCAATTATTTATTTGATCCAACTTGTCACGGCATTAAATTACATTCATGAAAGGGGTATTTTACACTTAGATTTAAATCCAACAAATATTGGCTTGCGTGAAGATGGATCACTTTGTTTGTTTGACTTTGGAATTTCAATTGAAAGAGATAATATAAAACTACGTTCCAAACCAGGTACTGTTATTGGAACTCCTAGTTATCTTGCCCCTGAACAGATAGCTTTATTGCAATGTTATGACGAGCGTACTGATATATATAGTTTGGGTTGCGTCTTTTATGAAATATTTACCGGTAAAAAATTATTTAACGATCTTACAATAGAAGAAGTATTAAAAACTAAGCTCATTAATAGTGATGACAAATTTATAGATGTCCAATCACCGTTTGATAATTTTCTGCAATTATGTATAGCTAAAAATCCAGATGATAGATTCGAAAATTGCAAACAAATATTAAACTGGATAGATGAGTTTTACCCACAATACAATGGCAAAATTAATCATTGATCAGAATATTATCATAGAGTGCATCAGCTTTGGTGCTCCCGTGATGGCTCTAGGTGAATTAGTGTTTAATACAGCTATGAGCGGGTATCAAGAGGTTTGCACTGACCCATCATATAAGGGCCAGTTCATTGTATTTTCTTATCCCCATATTGGTAATACAGGTATTAATTTAGAAGATAATGAATCAAATATAATTCATAATAGCGGCTTGTTGGTACACAAGTACACATATCAACCTAGTAGTTGGAGATGTTTAACGAGCCTATCCTCTTTTCTTATCAAGAATTCCATTCCAGCTGTAGAAGGCGTAGATACCAGATTTTTAGTTAAATTAATTAAAACTCATGGTTCTTTAAGAGCTTGCTTGGACTGTCGTACTAATTCTGATTTAGACGACGCGTATGATGCGTTAAGGAATTATAAAGGATTATCAGGTTTAGATTTAGCTTCTCAAGTAACAACTAAGGAAAAATATTATTTTAACCCTGAGTCTACGAATAAAAAAATTATTGCTGTTATAGATTTGGGGGTCAAAAAATCAATATTACATTTTTTAGCAACTCTCGGATTCAAAGTAGTTTGTTTTCCTGCAAAAACAACATTAGATGAATTGCTTAGCAATGATCCAGTTGGGGTAGTTTTATCAAACGGACCCGGGGACCCAGAACCATGTAACTATGTTCATCCTATAGTGCATTATTGTGTCTCGCATAAATTACCCTTGCTTGGAATTTGTTTGGGTTTTCAGATTATTGCACTTGCATTAGGAGCTAAATCAAAAAAAATGAAATATGGACATCACGGTATTAACCATCCAATTTTAGATTTAAGAACTCACCAAAGTGTAATTTCGAGTCAAAATCATAGTTTTGAGATTCTGGAGACAACCCTCACATCATCGCTAATTGCAACTCACAGATCTTTGTTTGATGGCTCATTGCAAGGATTTGTTTCAGCTACAGCCCCTTTAATAGCTATCCAAGGTCACCCTGAAGCCAATCCAGGCCCCCATGATTTTAAATATATTTTTAATGAATTTAAGAGTTTAATTGACAAAAATGCCAAGACGAAATGATATTAATCACATTCTAATAATTGGTTCTGGACCAATTGTTATAGGACAAGCCGCAGAGTTTGATTATTCAGGCGTCCAAGCTTGCAGAGCACTCAAGGAAGATGGTTTTAAGGTTTCTTTAATTAACTCTAATCCTGCCACAATAATGACAGATCTCACTACTACTGATAGTATTTATTTAGAACCCCTAGATTTTAATCACGTAAAAAAAATATTAGAAATTGAAAAACCAGACGCATTGCTCCCTACCATGGGTGGTCAAACTGCCCTTAATCTTGCGTTGAAATTAGATGAGGAAGGAATTCTTAATGATTTACAGATTGAGATGATTGGGGTTAAATCTCAGTCCATAAAAATGGCTGAAGATAGAAATTTATTTAAGCAAGCGATGAGTGAATTAGGACTTCGTTGTCCTGAGTCAAGAATCGTCAATTCTGTGAAGGAAGCATTAGATTTTTCTAAGGAATTTAGTTACCCAATAATCATTAGACCATCATATACATTAGGAGGTTCTGGAGGTGGTATAGCATTTAATCAGCAACAATTACTTGAAATTGTAAAGCATGGTTTATTTTTATCTCAAACAAAACAAGTGCTCATTGAACAATCAATGATTGGCTATAAGGAATTTGAACTTGAAGCAATCCGTGATAAAGAAAATAATTGCATTATAGTATGTTCAATAGAAAATTTTGATCCTATGGGAACTCATACTGGAGACTCAATTACTGTTGCTCCTATCCAAACTTTAACAGATAAAGAATATCAACTAATGAGAACCTCAACGATAGAGATAATGAAAAAAATTGGTATTGAGTCAGGTGGTTCTAATGTTCAGTTTGCCGTCCAACCGAAAACAGGCGAACAGTTCGTAATTGAAATGAATCCCAGAGTTTCGAGATCATCTGCGCTAGCTTCAAAAGCAACAGGCTATCCTATAGCACGAATTGCCGCTAAATTGGCAGTGGGATATAGTTTAATTGAAATAAAAAACAATCTTACCATTGGTGAGATACCCGCTTCTTTTGAGCCAACTATTGATTATGTCGTTACAAAAATACCAAGGTTTAATTTTGAAAAATTTTCTAACACTGCTGATGAGTTGGGTACACAAATGAAATCAGTTGGTGAAGTGATGGCAATTGGCACAACTTTTAATGAATCATTACTTAAAGCAATTACAAGTTTAGAAATAGATAGAGATGGGTTGCAAAGCCCTATCGAACAAAATGAAATCGTTTCAAATGAAGTATTATTTGAAAAAATTAGCAGACCATCATCGCAAAGATTATGGTATTTAGCTGAGTCGATCAGGAGAGGGATTGATCTTGAAACCATTTACTCACTAACTTCTATAGACCCTTGGTTTCTAAGAAATATTAAAGATGTAATAGATTTAGAAATTAAACTATCAGCTTGTGCTCTATCGGAAATTACTCAAGATTTGCTTTCCAAGGCTAAGCAATCTGGATTAACCGATACGCGAATAGCGACACTGTTGAATACTTCACCTTCAATAATCAGAGAGCTACGAGTTAAATTTGAAATAATTCCCGTTTATAAGCGAATTGATACCTGTGCGGCTGAATTTGATACTGAAACAAATTATTGTTATTCTTCATATTTTGGAAAGAACGAGTTGCAGTTTAAAATAAATCAACCTAAAGTAATAATACTTGGATGTGGTCCAAATAGAATTGGACAAGGAATTGAATTTGATTATTGTTGTGTCCATGCATTAATGGCCTTTAAACAACTTGGTTATTATACAATTATGGTAAATTGTAATCCAGAGACTGTTTCAACGGATTATGATTTATCAAATGCATTATATTTTGAGCCAATTAGTTTTGAACATATTTATTCTTTGGTTTGTTTAGAGAATCCATTAGGAATAGTCGTCCAATTTGGCGGGCAGACTCCTCTAAAACTAGTACAACAGTTAGCTGATCACGGAATCTCTATTCTAGGTTCAGGCAGTGAAACAATTGATATGTGCGAAGACAGGAAGTTGTTTCAAAAATTAATAAACTCGATAGGGTTACTTCAACCTGTAAATACTACTGCTGTCACAATAGAAGAAGCGCTAAAAGGATCAGAGATTGTTGGCTTTCCTTTGTTGGTAAGACCATCATATGTCTTAGGTGGTAGAGCAATGGAAATTGCTTATAGTATCGAAGACTTGGAAATTTTTGCTAGAAATGCTTTTAGAATAGCTTCAGACAAACCTTTACTTTTAGATAGATTTCTTTCAGACGCTATCGAAATAGATATTGATTTAGTTACTGATGGGGAAGAGGTTTTTATTCCTGCAATAATGCAGCATATTGAAAGTGCTGGTGTGCATTCTGGAGATTCTGCTTGTTCCATACCTCCATTTTCTTTACCTATTGAAACACAACAAGAGTTACGCAATCAAGCTACTTTGATAGCTCGTTCAATTAAAGCGATTGGACTTGTAAATATTCAGTTTGCTTTAAAAGATTCTCAAATCTATTTATTAGAGGTAAACCCCAGAGCTTCTCGATCTATACCTTTTGTCTCAAAGAGTACGGGACACCCACTGGCTAAATACGCATCTTTTATTATGGGAGGAAAAAAGCTAAAGGACCTTACATCAATTATTGACGGGGTTTCCCAGCAGAAATTGTACTGCGTTAAAGAATCTATATTTCCATTTATTAAATTTAACTCCTCCGATATTTTATTAGGTCCTGAAATGAAATCAACGGGAGAAGTGATGGGTCGTGGAGAAACCTTTGAAGAGGCGTTTGCACTTGCCCAACTTGCTGCAGGTGTAAAATTAAAAAAATCAGGGAATGCGTTTATCAGTCTTAGTAATAGCACTAAATCTCACTGTGTGCCATTAGCTAAATTGTTACATGCCAATAATTATATAATTTATGCAACTAAAGGCACTTTTCAAATAATTAATGAAGCTGGAATTCCTTGTATAGAAATTAACAAGGTGAGTCAAGGCTCACCGCATATTTTGGAATTGCTTGATTCTGGAGTAATTGACCTGATTATTAATACTACGGAAGGCAGACAATCTATTGCTGATTCTTTCACCATAAGAAGGAGAGCATTATTGCTACATATTCCTATCACGACTACTATTCCTGGATCGTATGCTACATGCCGAGCCTTATCAGTCAGTGACACTTGTAAACCAAGAAAACTATAACTATAATATAGAATATAATTAATACATGGAACGCAAACCAATAACGAAAATAGGTTGTGCAATTCTCAGGGAAGAACTTGCTAAATTAATCACAACCGACCGTCCGAAAATCAGTATGGCAATAGCGGAAGCTCGTGCGATGGGAGATCTTAAAGAAAATGCTGAATATCACGCGGCTAGAGAAAAACAATCCTTTATAGAGGGGAGAATTAATGAACTAGAATCAATTTTATCGAGTGCGCAAATAATTGATATTAGTTTAATTCCAGATAACGGCAAGATTGTATTTGGAACAACTGTTACACTAAAAAATAAAAAAAATAACGAGAGTAAGAGCTATAAGATAGTGGGAGATGTCGAAGCTGACATATCAAAAAATTTTATTTCTATCGTTTCACCTTTTGCAAGATTGTTAATAGGTAGGAAAATTGGAGATGAGATCACTTTTATAGACTCAATTTTGGAAATTGTGGCTATTGAAAGAGTTCCATAATTTGTATAACTATGGCAGTTTCTTCAAAATCAAGTTCAAGTCGATGGAAACAAAGACAACAAAGCGATCACTACGTTAAGAAGGCTCAACAACAAGGGCTGGTCTCAAGAGCGTATTTTAAGTTAGAAGATTTAAATAATACCCATATGTTTATAAAACCCAATTCCCATGTCTTGGATTTAGGTGCAGCACCTGGCGGATGGAGTTGTTTTGTCTTGAAAAAAATTGTAACGGGAACCCTCGTAAGTGTAGACTTATTACCAATGAAAAAATTAAACAGCAACCATGTTGTTATAAATGGAAACTTTGGTTCAGATGAGTGTTTGGCGGAAATTAACAATGTTCGGAGCAATAAATTATTTGATGTGGTACTTTGCGACGCGTCACCAAATATTAGTGGAATTCAAGAATATGATAATTTAAGATTTGACACATTAATCAAAGAGGTGCTCTTTATAACTTCTTGTTGCTTAATAAAAAATGGTTATTTGATTATTAAGATATTTGATTCTGAAAACTCAACTCAGAATTTTACTTTATTAAAGTCTTTGTTTAAACAAGTAAAACCTTGTAAGCCTGATTCGAGTCGCAAAGAAAGTAAAGAACGATATTATGTGTGTGTTGGATTTTTAAAAAAGGAGTAAAATGAGGATATGAAAAATATAATATTTTGGGGTGTTATCATTGCAATTCTTACATTTACTTTTAGGAATTATTTGCCAGTTCAGAAAGATCAATTATCAGAATTAACTTATTCTCAGTTTATTAGCGAAGTGAAATCAGGAAATATTGCTCAAGTGCAAATTAGTAATAGAGATATTCAGGGTAAATTCATAAATGGTAATCAATTTAAAACATATTCTCCAGAATCTGACAATCGTTCTATGATTGGAGAATTGCTTGATAATAAGGTTGATGTAATTGGAGTGCCTCCTGAAAAACCATCGATTTTAATGCAGTTGTTACTTAATTCAATTCCAGTTATCTTGTGGATCGCTATTTGGATTTATTTTATGAGACAAATGAGTGGTGGGGGTGGTGGAAAAGGTGGAATGTTTTCTTTTGGAAAAAGTCGAGCTAAAATGCTTAACCATGAAAAAATATCAATAACTTTTAATGATGTTGCAGGTATTGATGAGGCAAAAGCCGAGTTAAGTGAAATAGTTGATTTTTTAAAGAACCCCAAAAAATTTCAAACGTTGGGTGGTAAAATCCCAAAAGGTGTTTTACTTGTCGGGCATCCTGGCACTGGAAAAACCCTTTTAGCAAAAGCCATTTCTGGTGAAGCAAAGGTCCCATTTTTTTCTATTTCTGGATCTGACTTTGTTGAAATGTTTGTTGGAATTGGCGCTTCTAGAGTTCGGGATATGTTTGAGCAAGCTAAAAAAGTTTCCCCTTGCATTATTTTTATTGATGAAATCGACGCAGTTGGTAGACATAGAGGATCTGGCTTGGGAGGGGGGCATGATGAAAGAGAGCAAACGCTAAATCAATTGTTGGTAGAAATGGATGGTTTCGAAGAGCATTTTGGCCTTATCGTGATAGCGGCTACCAATAGGCCTGATGTTCTTGATCCAGCTTTATTACGACCTGGAAGATTTGATCGTCAAGTGGTTGTCCCACTTCCAGATATTAAAGGAAGGGAACAGATTCTTAATGTACATGTAAAAAAACTTAAAAAATCTAACACAGTCTCTACAAAAATAATCGCAAGAGGCACTCCTGGGTTTTCAGGTGCTGATCTTGCGAATCTTGTTAATGAAGCTGCGCTTATTGCGGCAAGAGAAAATAAACCACATGTAGAAATGAAAGATTTAGAAAAAGCTAAAGATAAAATCATGATGGGCGTAGAAAGAAAATCTATGGTTATGACAGATGAACAAAAAAAACTTATCGCTTATCATGAAGCAGGTCATGCA
The DNA here is from genome assembly GCA_030054035.1 of Candidatus Methylacidiphilales bacterium. Lineage (NCBI taxonomy): Bacteria > Pseudomonadati > Verrucomicrobiota > Methylacidiphilae > Methylacidiphilales > Methylacidiphilales bacterium. Next base: position 398,682 of record JASGCS010000001.1, on the reverse strand, counting down.
ATAGTAGGATTACAAGTTCCAGATCATGATCCAGTATATAAAGTTTCAATTATTCCGCGAGGTCGTGCGTTAGGGATTACCATGTTTTTACCTGAGGATGATAGACTAAGTGTTTCTAAAAGAAGGTTGGAAAGTCAAATTTCAAGTTTATTTGGAGGGAGAATAGCAGAGGAGTTGATATTTGGTAAAGAGTGTGTTACTACTGGCGCACAGAATGATATAGAGCGAGCTACTGAAATTGCTCGAAATATGGTAACTAAGTGGGGCTTATCAAGCTTAGGCCCACTTGCTTTTTCTGAAGAACAAGGTGAAATGTATCTTGGGTATTCTAAATCTCAGCCAAAATTAAATTCAGACGCAACTGCTAATCAGATTGACAATGAAATCAAATTAATAATTGATACTAATTATAAACGAGCAAAGGGGATAGTAGAAAAACACATTGATATCCTAAATGAAATGGCACAAGCGCTTATTCAATATGAAACTATTGATCAATCTCAAATACATGAAATTATGGAAGGTAAAAAACCTACTCCACCTCAATCTTGGGATGATGATAATACTAATCAAAAATCTAGCGGTTCTCAAAGTAATACAATACAAGATACAATTACTCAATCACCATAGATAATTCTCTATTGGTAACATTACTTAAATTTTTAAAAGGCACCCAACTCACATTACCTACCATTATGGGTGTGGTAAATTGTACCCCTGATTCTTTTTCTGAAAATGGGGTGGTTAAGACAGTTGATATGGCAGTCAGTTATGCGCTTGAATTAATTGAAGAGGGGGCTTCAATTATTGATATAGGTGGAGAATCAACTCGACCTGGTGCAAAATCAATAAGCACTGAAGAAGAACGGGCGAGAATTGAGCCTGTGCTCAATATTTTAAGAAAAAAAACGCAAGCAATAATTTCAATTGATACTCAGAAACCAGAAATAATGAAAATAGCACAAGAACTTGGTGCTGATATTATTAACGATGTTAGTGGATTTGCAAATTTAGAGTCTATCAATTTTGCAAAACAAACAAAACTTCATTTAATAGTTTCTCATATGCAAGGCACGCCAATATCTATGCAATATAATCCTCAATATTCTGGTCATGTAATAAATGTGATTAAGAGTTATTTCACCCATACAATTCAGAAGCTAGAAGAGGCAGGCGTTTCAAGAAATCAAATCATTATTGATCCAGGAATTGGTTTTGGTAAAACATTTGATCATAATATGCAAATTATAACTAATATTAATGAGCTGATGAGCTTTGATCTACCGATCTGTATTGGGCTATCGAGGAAATCGCTAAATAAAACTTTACTTCAATTATCTAATAACGATCCAATTGCCCACAGATTACCTTCTACTTTGTTACTTACTCAAGTCTCCTTAGCTCAGGGAGCTGGAATTTTTAGAACCCATGATGTTGGTGTAACTAAACGTTGGATAACTGCTATAGAAGAATATAAAATGTGGTTTAATAAAAGTAATCAACAGTTATAATAAGAAAAATGAAAGTATTTGGAACAGATGGTATCAGGGGGATAATCGGTGAAGCATTGCTAAACCCCCGTTTTATCCTTAATTTAGGATATGCAGTTGGTAAAGTACTTTATGAGCAAAAACGTGGACCAATAATTGTAGGTAAAGACACTCGCATATCTGGCTATATGATAGAATCTGCATTAGAAGCTGGTTTAAGCGCTGCTGGAGTTGGGATCATTTTAACCGGACCATTACCTACTCCCGCAATTGCGAGTTTAGTTACAAGACATGATGCCGCAGGTGCTTTTGTGATTAGTGCATCTCATAATACCTATGAGTACAATGGGTTAAAGATATTTAATTCATCAGGTGAAAAATTAACTCAGGTAAATGAGTTAGAAATTGAAAGCATATTAGAAACTCTTGAAACTGAGCCAATGTATTGTGTACAATCTCATAAATTGGGAAAAGCCCAAAGGCTTACTGACGCAGCAAATCACTACATTCGATATCTTATATCATGCGTTAAACATGATTTAGACCTTGAAAAAATGAAAATTGTATTCGATGGTGCAAATGGAGCTGGTTATTTTGTCGGTCCTAGTTTGCTTAGACAATTAGGCGCAGAAGTAATATCGATTAACTGTGGTCCTGATGGGTTAAACATAAATAGTAATTGCGGCTCTACACATCCAAATCAAATAAAGGAAATGGTACTCAAGACAAAAGCTGATTTAGGTATTTGTTTGGACGGTGATGGTGACAGACTGGTTGTTGTAGCTAATAATGAAATTTATAATGGAGATAAAATACTTTATTTAATTGCAAAAAGTATGAAAATTAGAAATTTACCAATAGATGGAATTGTAGGAACAGAATTATCAAATGGAGCATTACCAATTGCATTATCAAAATATGGCATTGAGTTTACAAGAAGTTCAGTTGGTGATAAACATGTATACGAATTATTAAAGTCCAATAATTGGCAACTTGGTGGCGAGCCTTCTGGACATATTATTTTTAGAGAGTTTGCTAACACTGGCGATGGGTTATTATCAGCATTAAAAGTTCTCGAGGCAATTAAATTTTCTAATAAGACCATCTCAGAGTTATTAGAGGACTATAACTCTCTTCCGAATTTGTCCACTAATATAACAATTAATTCAATTGATCAAGTTGAAAATATTTTAAATAGTAGCCAGTTTAAACAATTTATTCAGCAATTAAATTCTGATACTAAAAATTATCAAAGAGTAATTGTTAGAAAATCGGGTACTGAAAACTTACTTCGCGTCTTTGTGGAATCAGAATCAAACAGTTTAAATGAAAAAATTGTAAATGATATACTTGAAAAAATTAAATTATGAAATCTTATCTAATTGTTGCTAACTGGAAACAAAATGGAGATAGTTCGCTTTGTGCAGAATATCTAAAAATTAAAAAAACAGATCATGCAATCGTTGTTTGTCCACCGTACCATTTGTTATCAGAATTAAAATTACCCCATGGTTATTTTCTTGGTGCTCAGAATGTTAGTCCCTTTCCTAATGGTTCATATACAGGAGAAATTGGCGCAGAAATGCTTAAAAAAGCCAATGTATCATATTGTATTGTAGGTCATTCAGAAAGAAGAGAGTTATTCAAAGAGACAGTGGAACACTTTGCAAGTAAAATAAAGCTTCTTTTATCTTTTTCAATTACACCTATTATTTGTGTTGGTGAGTCGATTGCGGATTACAAATTGGAAAAAGGAAATTCAGTAGTGCGATCTCAACTTACCTCTCTATTATCAACATTAGACCCTATTTGTGCTCCAATCATTGTTGCCTATGAACCGATATGGTCAATTGGGACTGGTTTAATTCCAACCTCCGAATATATAATCTCAATAACTGATATGATTAAAAGCTGCATGGTTTTATTTAGAAACAAAAATATAATACATGATAAAATACTATACGGTGGTTCAGTAAATGAAGACACCATTTCAACAACACTTTCTATAAGAGAGATTCAAGGGGTGCTCGTTGGAGGTGCATCATTGAAAATTGAATCATTTAATAAATTGATAGTGTCGTATACATCGAGAGATAAAAGGAGTTTCTAATGTTGTCATTAATTATGGTTGTTCATGTGCTACTTGCACTAATTCTAATAGGTTTAGTAGTAATTCAAAGAGGAAAAGGCTCTTCTATTGGTGCTGCATTTGGATCCGGCACTTCGGGTACTATTTTTGGGCCTAGGGGGGCTACTAGTTTTTTACAGAAACTCACCTATGGGATTGTATTTCTTTTTTTTATCACTAGTATTACATTATCTTATTTGTCAACCAATAAAACTAAAGAGCAGTCTAATTTTGAAAAAATTATAAATTCCAATACTGATAAGCCCAACCCTCAGCAACCGGCCACAGTTCCAAATATTTCTGATAAACCTAGTAACAATTAATAGACTATAGAAATAATAATACTTTTGCCGAAGTGGTGGAATTTGGTAGACACGCTACCTTGAGGTGGTAGTGGCGTAAGCTGTGACGGTTCGAGTCCGTCCTTCGGCACCATATAATTCAATTTACTTTTAGACAGTTTAAGATTGAATTATAGGCATTTACTTTTTCTGCTTCTTTAATTAGATTTTCTCGATACTCGGTAATTACTGATTCAGGTGCTTTGCTTATAAATTGTTCAGAATTCAACATCGCATTAAATTTATTTATGGTATTTTCTGAAATGATTGTCTTCCTGGTGATATCTTGAATTAAAATACTAATTTCTTGATTGGTGGCTTGGTAGTGTAAATAACAAGTTGTGTTTTCTATTCTCATCGGAATGGTTTTTGAAACTTCAGAAAATTCATGTATATTACTAATTAACTGGATCTTAGTATTTTTAAGTCTAGAATCTAGCAAAGATCTATGTTTTTGTAGTTGTGTGTTCATAAGTTCGGCTGTATTATAAAGAGTTATTGTTGTTTGGTTTGTTGGTGGGATCGCTAATAACTCTCTTAAATATCTAATCTGAATAATAACACGTTGAATATGTTCCATAAATTCCTCAACACTTTGATCGTGACTGAATTGCTCTGGATTTTTAATAGATTGCATCATGCAATCTGAGTTACTGCTATTAAACTCTTTCCAAATATATGATGTAATACCAGGGATAATTGGCGATAAACATTTCAAAATCTCATGGTAGAGCGCCACTGTGGTTTGTTGTATTGCGATATTATTTGATATATCATTTTTTACCCATTCAAGATACCAATTGCAATAATCATCCCAAACAAAATGATACATAGCGTTGGTGGCATTGTCAAAACGGTACTCATCCATTGCAATATGATATTGTCCAAGCATGTTCTTAAATTTTCCCATTATCCAAACAACTCTTATATCTTTATTATTGAAAAGAGCGTCATTGCTTAGTGTGTTTTGGCAAGTATTATAAGGAAAGATAAATTTACCAGCATTAAACAATTTATTACAAAAATTTCTATACCCCTCTATTCTTTTCAAATCAAATCTTATATCTCTTCCACTATTTGACATACTAGCGAAACTAAACCGTAGAGCATCCACCCCATATCCTTCAATACCATTAGGGAATTGCTTTATAGTGCTCTCACGAATTATTTTTTTTTGTCTATCTTGAATTACGCTATTGGATCGCTTTTCAACCAATGCTTCTAGTGAAATACCCGAGACTAGATCTAATGGGTCAATTACATTTCCTTTAGATTTTGACATTTTGTTTCCCTGAGCATCCCTGACTAATCCGTGCATATAGATAGCCTTAAATGGTACAGTTTTTCCAAAATAAACACCAAATAATACCATTCTAATAACCCAGAAAAATAAAATATCAAATCCAGTTACCAGTACGGTATTTGGATATCGACTTAAATCAGGTGTTGACTTTGGCCAACCTTGAGTCGCAAGTGGCCATAATGCAGATGAAAACCAAGTATCAAGAACATCTGGATCTTTAGATAAAGAAATTGAATCATGTAGACCATGCTTGTTCCTAACCTCTTTTTCTTCTGTCCCACAATAGTGATTGCCATCTTTGTCATACCAGATAGGGATTTGATGTCCCCACCAAATCTGCCTACTAATGCACCAATCCTGTATAGAGTCAATCCATTGTAAATAAGTGGATTTCCAATCTTTTGGGATTACTGAAATGCTTGAATTTAAAATTGCATTTCGTGCAGGTGTAACTAATTTTTCCTTGCCATATTGTGAAGTTAAGTCAATATACCATTGTTTTGTTAACATTGGTTCTATTATTACTCCACTCCTGTCACCTCTAGGAACGCTAATTGTATGTTCGATTTTTTTTTCTACTAAGTTTTCAGCTTCAAGTAATCCAACCACGATAGTCCTAGCTTGCAGTATTTTCATACCTGCAATTGCCTTGTGTGTGTTAGATTTTAACGTACCATCCAAATTAAAAATAGTATTTAATGGTAACGAGTGTCTCTTGCCAATTTCGAAGTCATTTGTATCATGAGCAGGTGTGATTTTAACTAATCCAGTTCCAAATATTGGATCTATACTGGTGTCTGAAATTATGGGAATTTGTTTATTAGTAAGCGGAAGTTGGACAAATGTGTTTTGTAAATGTTTATACCTTTCATCATCTGGGTGAAAGGCAAGTGCCACATCGCCAAATAAAGTTTCAGGTCTAGTGGTCGCAATAGTAACCATTTTATTACTTCCAATAATTGGGTAATTAATAAAATAAAGCCAAGATAATTCTTGTTGATGAATTACCTCTAAATCAGAAATAGCAGTTTGTAAAGAAGTGTCCCAGTTAACTAATCGCTCCCCTCTGTAAATTAAATTATCTTCATACAGTTCTTTAAATGCGACTAACACAGCGTGGTTATATGACTCGTCCATTGTAAAACAATTTCTCGACCAATCAGCGGTAACCAGTAATTGTTTTAACTGATCAATAATTATATTACCAGATTGATTTTTCCATTTCCAAACTTCATTTATAAAATTATCTCTACTGAAGTCCTGTTTAAATTGGTTTGTTTTTGCTAAAGATCTTTCTACAACTAATTGCGTAGCGATGCCCGCGTGATCTATCCCTGGTTGCCAGAGACAAGAAAAACCCTTCATTCTATGAAATCGAATTAAAAAATCAATTAATGTAGCTTGAAATGCATGGCCCATGTGCAGCGAGCCTGTAACATTAGGTGGAGGGAGCGAGATAGTATATGGCGATCCAGATTGAGTGGGTTTAAAATAACCCTTATCCAAGCAATTTTGATAGTCTATATTTTCAAATTTATTGCCAGGATAATATTTATCTTTCATTTTGTTTTTTATATATACTTAAAACGTTTTGAACTATTTCCTTGGTAATTTGTTTAATATACTTTTCAAGAATCGGATGAACAATCTCATATAATTCTTTTTCCGATATGTATGGAGAATTAGCTATTGTTTTTTTTATGGTTTTATGAAGCGTTGGAATGATTGGGGATTCTTCTTTCATACTGTATTAGTCAAAGGTGTACGAATTAATTTTAATTAAACATGATTTAAAATAATCGAAATAAAGTTTGGATACTTGTTTTTGTCTCTCTTCTAATTTTGCAAATAATCTTATCTCAGTCAATGAGTTGGGAATGGTTATTGGTAAATAATTTGAATTATTTGAAACATACAAAATTATTTGAGAGTAATTAGAATTATGAAGTGTCGAGCCATTTCCAATTATTATCTTCACTAGATTCACGTCCTCGTGATGTTCTTTTTCATGCACAAGTAAACTTATCTGTTTTGTTGTATACAACATGTTACTAACATAAGAAAAATCAAGTTCATGGCAAAGTATGTACAGTAGCGCACTGGGTTGTTTGATAGATTGAGCACAGTACTCACACAATTGTTTTTCTAACATTTTATTTTTGTCAGTGTCTTTATAAAATAAAAATTTAGTTGTAATCAAGTTTGGATTGTATAAAGGCATAAAGTAATGGAATAGGTCTACCAGTAGCGCTCTTTGTTATACCAGATTTCCATGCAACACTAGCGATATCAAGATGTGCCCAAGGAGTTTTAGGATTGACAAAATCTTTTAAAAATACTGCACCAATAATTGTTCCAGCCTCGCCATTTCCAATATTTGCAATAGAAGCAAAGTTACTGTGCAATGATTCACGATAAGGCTCATGAAGTGGTAATTGCCAGCAGCAATCAAATGCTTTTCGTCCGGATTGAATTAGCGTATCGGCTAATTCTTGCTGATTACTGATTACCGCACAAAAATCTCTACCTAGCGCAGTTATACATGCTCCAGTTAAAGTAGCAACATCAATGAGAAATCTTGGTTTAAAATTTTCAGCGTAACTAAGCATATCCGCAAGAATTACTCTCCCCTCAGCGTCGGTGTTTAGTATTTCAATTGTTTTACCAGAATGTGTTGTGATTACGTCTCCAGGTTTTATACTGGAGCCACTTGGCATATTTTCAACAACTGGAACTAGTACCTGTACATGTATAGGTAATTTAGCGTATGCACATGCAAAGATTGTAGCAAGCGTTGTAGAGGCGCCACACATGTCATATTTCATTTCGTCCATTTGTTTAGAAGGCTTTAATGAAATTCCACCACTGTCAAATGTAACTCCTTTTCCAACTAATACAATGGGTTTTTTAGAGGTTGATTTTTTTGGTTTGTAAGACACTTCAATAAAATATGGAGCATTCACAGAACCTTTTGATATCGCCAATACACCTCCCATGTTCAATTTATTTATAGAGTTTGTACTATGGATAGTTAACGTTAGATTAGTGAATTGAGAGCATATCTTTTTAGCTTCTTGGGCAAGGATTTTTGGGGTGCATTTATTGCTTGGTAAATTTGATAATTCAATTGACCAATGCATTGCTCTTGAAATTGCTACAGTGTTTGCAATTACTGAGGAATGTTCTTTTTTTATAGCACTTACAATAAAATTTATCGATTCTATTGATTTATTTTTAGAAAAAAGTTGTTGAAGAAGCAATTCTCTTAAAAATATTGAAATCACATCGGATTCTTGAATTTCATTTTCATTTTTATCTAAAGAATATTTGTTATATTCCTGTAAAATAATTCCAGAATTCAAAATCACATGTTTTGCATTTGTATTAATAATTGCTTTTGCGATTTTATGACTTAGATCAATAAGTTTAAAATAGCTTGAAATAGATTGTTTTGTTAATTGCACCATCACAATCCTTTTCTGCTTGATATTTCTAGGTATTAAGAGTGGGGTAGTATGAGTTATGGCGAATCCCTTTGGCATATCGCCCATATGTAATGTAGTCTTAATACATTGCCTTGTATTGTAGTCGTAACTTTTTTCATCAATAATCGCATCTTCTCTAATAAGCGCAACTAGACAACCATTGGCGGGAAAACTACGATTAATACCGACATAAATTGCCGGTATTTTTGTTGAAAATGAATGTACCATCGTTTAGTTCATTTATTTTATCTTACTTTGTCATAATATAGTATAACGAATGGCACTTGAATTTATTAGAATAAAATTTATCCGTGTGTTTATGCTTATCTTTGCTATGTTTATAGCAATATATGTGTTTATACATGCGCTGTCATTAAATTCTAAATTTTCTATTACAAATATGAAGTTAGAAATTTTATTTCAAGCTATGTTCTATAGTATTTTTCCTGATGTAGTTCAAACAATCTTACCTGCCACTGCTTTTTTTGCTACGTTGTATTTTATTTATTCAATGATTAATAATAGAGAGTTAATCGCACTTTGCTCGCTTGGTTTTGGTTTTGATAAACTAATTAAATTGGTATACTCAATTATTTTTCCAATTGCTGTGATTGCGTTTGTCATGGTTAATTTTGTAGTGCCTCGTGTATTTTATGAGCGGGATGTGCTTTTTTCATCTCTGTATGTAAAAAATAAAATATCAGATCTAAAAGAACGTAGCTTTTCATCTTTTGGAAATGATATTATTCTATTTTTAGGATCAAGTAACACTATTAATAGTACGAATTATTTTTACCCTACAATTTTATTTAAAACAAACAAAAAAGGTGTTTTCGTCGATGTCACAGAAAAATTAGCAATAAGTACAACTCATAATACACCAGAGCTTGTTTTTAATAACGGAAGTCAATTATTTTTACAGTACGATAAACCTGAAATAATAATTTATACAAAATATAAATCTAAATCGCAAACAATCACGCCAAAGTTAATATTTAATAGTAATAAAAATGTCTATTATCCAACATCAGAATTATTTAAATTGCCAATTAATGAAAAATTAAACATTATGTATGAAAGATGCGTTGGGATAATCCAGTTACTTTTATTTCCAATAATTGTAATAATACTTTCGGTAAAAACTTTAGGCAATCGAACTGGATTTAAGGCAATCCCAATTATTTTTTTATATTTTATAACGAGATCGATATATGCAAATTTAGATATAGTATCAATAAATGGTATAGAACCTTACACATTGATTTCGTGGATAAGTGCAACAATCTTATTCATGGTGGTTATGTTTAAAAGAAAATGGAATCTACAATGAAGAGACTGTATACATTATTAAAAATGCCACCGACAATCACTCACTTAATTATTAAAAATATTATTCTCAACTCTCTGCTATTTAGTCTTGTGATGGTATTTATTTTCGGCATATTTAGAATGATTAACACTTTTAGGGAATTTAGAATTGATGAAATTCCGTTAATTGATAGCATAGCACTAACAATCACCCAAGGTTTCAGCTATTATTTTGTGCTCCTATTACCTCTGTCTTGTGCTGTCGGAGTACTTTTTACAATGTATCAGAAAATAAAATCAAACGAATACGTTGCCTGCATTTCATTATCTATGAAAGTAAGTTTATTTCTAAAAATTACAATGTTATTTTCTCTGATTATGGTACTTATTTCTTTATTGTGCACTGAATTACTAATACCTAGTTCTTATCGTTACTTAGATGAATTGAAAAATAAAATTAAGTCAAAAAATTATTTTGAAAAACAAAATCAATATTGGTTTAAAACTCCATACGGTGTATTGTTGTTTGAGCAATATGGAAACCCTCAACTGTTATCTAGCGTTATGCAAATATTTGTATCAAATAATGGAGAATTGCAAAAAGTAGTCTTAATTAAAAATGCAAAATATAATTATGAGAAAAAAATATGGGAGTTATATAGAGTACAAGAACACATACCAAAGGAGCTATCATATCGTAAGATTGAAAAAGAATTAGTACAAGAAACTAATTTTATTGAGTATCGAAGTATAAAAATGCTAACTTTACCACATCATGGGTTATCGGTAAGAACCTTGGTGTGGTATTCTTTTATTCAATATCGAAACCAAGTAATACCTTACGATCTAATCGTTGAAATTATATCAAGGTTCTCAAATCTTATTGCTATAGTTACTTTTTCATGTCTTGCGCTTTTAAGTATCTTACGAATCCCAAAGTCTAGAGCCAATAGTTATAAGATTAAAAGGTCTATCGCAATAATATTTTTTTCTTTATTCATAATACTTTTAACCCAGAATATTATCATCCAATCTTTCACTTCAATATCTCTCTACCTTTTATTTTATTTGATTTATATAACACTAATTTTTTACACATTAAAAAATTGGTATAATAAATCGACACAATGTTAAATATTGAATCATACACAAGGTACTTGTTGCTAACAAAAGGATTAGCTAAAAATACCGTTGCGTCATATTTATCTGACCTAAAAGTATATCATCAATGGCACAACTCGAAATTTGCAAAATCTGAAGTAGTATATAGTACCGATCGCATCAGTTCATATCTTAAACAGTACTCTATAAGTTCGCAACATAGAAAAAGAACTACTTTTGTTTCATTTATTTCTTGGAAGTCTAAACAGTATCCCGATATAGCTAGTAAAGAAGTGTCGATACAGATTGCCAAAAAAAACAGCCAAACATTACCAATTACTTTATCTGTAAATGAAGTGCGTTCTATGTTTAATTTAATTGAAAAAGTTAAAAGTAATTATAGTGGGCAAGAACTAATTATTTTAGAACTTCTTTATGGTTGTGGTTTAAGAGTATCAGAAGTGATATCGCTACGAATAAGTCAAATAAAATTACAAGAAGGTATAATTAGAGTTGTCGGCAAAGGCGGGAAGGAGCGAGCTGTTCCCTTGAGTGATATCGCTCAAAAAATAATTACCAATTACTTGAGTGAGAACTTATCCAAGAATTCTAGTGTATCTGATTATTTGTTTCCAGCAAAAAAAAATGGCACATTACTGTCTCGTCAGTATGTGTGGTCGCTCATACATTCCTTAGGAAAGCAAATTCATTTAGAAAAGAAATGCTCACCTCATAGTCTAAGACATGCCTTCGCAACTCATATGCTCAATAATGGCGCTGACATTAGGTCATTGCAGTTGTTACTTGGCCACGCGTCAATTGCAACAACTCAAAAGTATTTACATGTAGCAAAAAATAAACTAGTTGATTTTCACTCTAAACATCATCCAAGAGGATAGCGCATGAATCATAATTTACTTGCGCCTCTTCTGACTATGTTGTTATTTTACACACACCTTTCCTATAGTGAAGTTAACCCACTTCCAGATATAAAAAAAATTAAAACAATATTTGAAGGGATGTATTCAAAAAATGATCTCGATGGTATTATTGTTTCAAAGACCCCAGTAACTAAATTGTTCGAAGTAACTATTGGAACTCAACAATTTTATATAGATTCTACCTCTCGGTACTTGATTGTAGGTGAAATGTATGACCTAGAAAAAAAAACGAAACTAATCTCTAAACAAATACAAAAATCAGTTATTCAAAAACTAAGTTCATTTGGGTTTGAGAATATGCTACAATACGGCCCGCCCGAGAATAAACAACGGGTTTTTATTTTTACTGACTATACTTGTGGTTACTGTAAGAAATTCCATAAGCAAATATCATCAGTGGTTGCCTTAGGAATAACGGTAAATTATATTTTATTTTCAAGAGAGGGTGCAAACTCAAATTCAGCACAGCATATGTCCAATATATTATGCGTTACTAAATCAGAAAGAAATGTTATTTTTGATAATTTAATTAACAATAATACTATTCCGGTCATCTCTTGTAAAAATGATTTCTTGCTAAAGTCTGAGACTTTAGGAAGGGAAATTCAGTTATCTGGAACCCCTATGATAATAACTGGAAATGGAAGTGTTATCGGAGGATTCCTAACTCCAGAAGAATTAAAAGATAGACTTAAATTGGAAAATTAACTATGGATGATGCAAAGAAAATATTTAAAAAACAAGCATTAGAGTACCACTCTTCGTTCCCAGCTGGTAAGCTTGAAATTTGTCCAACAAAGTCAATGCATACTAGTCATGATTTATCGTTAGCATATTCACCTGGTGTTGCTGAGCCATGTATTGAAATATCAAAAGATCAAACATTAATAAATACGTATACTTCTAGAAGTAATCTTGTTGGTGTGATCACAAATGGTACAGCAGTGTTAGGATTGGGTGATATCGGACCATATGCTGCAAAACCAGTAATGGAAGGTAAGGCAGTGCTTTTTAAAAAATTTGCAGATATTAATGTTTTTGATCTAGAAATAAAACAAACTTCTGTTGAAGCGTTTTGTGATATTGTGTCTTCATTAGAGCCAACATTTGGTGGAATAAATTTAGAGGATATAAAATCCCCTGAATGTTTTGACATAGAAAGAATATTGCAAGAAAGAATGAATATTCCAGTTTTTCATGATGATCAACATGGCACAGCAATTGTAGTGGTCGCGGCATTTCTTAACGCATTGAGTGTTGTTCAAAAAGATCCGCAAAAAGTAAAAGTGTGTGCGGTGGGGATAGGTGCAGCAGGTACTTCATGTTTAAATATGTTCAAGTCTGTTGGGGTCTTAAAGGAAAATATAATTGCGTGCGATGAGTTTGGGGTTATTTACAAAGGCAGAGATGCAAAAATTACACCTCCTCATAAAGAACAGTTTGCTTTGCAAACATCATTAAGAACGTTATCTGAAGCTATTAATGGTTGTGATGTTTTTCTTGGATTATCAGTGGGTAATATTTGCACTCAAGAAATGGTAAAAACCATGGCTCCCAATCCAATATTGTTTTGTTTGGCAAACCCTATTCCAGAAATTAACCCAAATGATGTAATTGCAGTGCGACCAGACGCACTTTGCGCTACAGGTAGATCTGATTTTCCAAATCAAGTAAACAATGTGCTTTGCTTTCCTTTCCTTTTTCGTGGAGCTTTAGACGTAGGTGCACTTAAAATTACTCATGGAATGAAAATTGCGTGTGCAAAAGCTATTGCACAATTAGCCACTAGAGAAGTAGATGAATTTATAGCTGGGGCGTATGGTGGAAATGAAATGGTGTTTGGAAGAGACTATATTTTACCTAAGCCTTTTGATTCTAGACTAGTGATGGAAATTGCCCCTGCGGTTGCTTTAGCCGCAATGAAAGATGGTGTGGCTACAAAACCAATTGTGGATATTGAACAGTACCGGTTATCACTTGAACGAATTGTGACCAGAACTTCTTGGAGTGCTTTAGGGCTAAGAACAAAAAAAAGCGCAAAATTAATTAAGGTTATCTTTTCTGAAGGTGAAGACCACAGAGTGTTACGTGCCGCACAGTCAACAATTGAAAATAAAATATCGTTCCCTATTCTTGTTGGAAGAAAAACTGTTATTGAACAGTATATTAATAGACTTAATCTCCGAATACAAGTCGATAAAGATTTTCAGATAGTTGATCCGCAAGATGATCCACGGTATAGAGAATATTGGGAAAGTTATCATGAAATTGCTGGGAGAAAAGGAGTATCAATCCCAAATGCAAGAAAATTACTACTAACCAATCAAACTGTAATTGGCTCACTTTTACTTAAAAAGGGTGAAGGTGATGCTTTAGTGTGTGGTACCACTGGAGCGTTCAAAGACCATCTCTTTTATATTGATCAAATACTAGGAAAAGAAAATGGTATAAAAAATTATTGTTCAGTCAGTGTTGCGTTTCTTAAAGACCAGACAATTTTTATTGCCGATACTCAAGTTACAGTTCAACCAACTGTGCAAGAATTAGTAGAAATAACTGAGTTATCAATTGATGTGGTGCGTCAATTTAAGTTGATGCCTAAAATTGCTTTATTATCGCATTCAAGTTTTGGAAGCTCTAATCTACCTCAAGCGGTGAAAATGAGCGATGCCGTAAATATTTTACAAAAAAAATATCCCACAATAGCAATTGATGGAGAAATGATGCCCGATGCTGCGTTGCATTATTCAATTAGAAGTGAGTTACTTGCTAACAATAAGTTGATGCATGAAAATGCTAATTTGCTTATTATGCCTGACATGGATTCTGCAAGTATCTCATTTAGACTACTTAAAGCCACATCTGCAAATCAAGATGTTATAGCCTCAATATTGGCTGGATGTGCGTATCCTGCACACATACTTACCAACACTGTTTCCTCGAGAAGTATTTTTAATATTACGAAATACATTCAATCAAAAATTGAATCATCACAAGAAAAACTATGAATCACATTGCGCTTGCAAGAACATATAGACCAAAGATTATGACTGATATGGTCGGGCAAGAGCACATTGTTATCCCTATTTCCAAATCGCTTGAAGTAGAAAAAGTTCACCATGCGTATTTATTCTCAGGCACTAGAGGAGTTGGAAAAACTAGCCTCGCAAGAATATTGGTAAAAAGTTTAAATTGTGAAAATGGGATCACACCTACACCTTGTTTAAAGTGCAGAAATTGTATTTCTTGTGATGAAAATTCTTATATCGATTTTATTGAATTAGACGCTGCTTCACACTCCAAGGTCGAAGAAACTAGAGAGTTACTGGAAACTGCAATTTATCCACCGTCAATAAGTAGAAAAAAAATAATTTTATTAGACGAAGTTCATATGCTAACAAAACATAGTTTTAATGCTCTACTAAAAACTCTAGAAGAGCCTCCGCCATATCTAGTTTTTATTTTTGCCACAACTGAGTTAGAAATGATACCTGAAACTATTAGGTCGAGATGCCTACTATTTCATTTCAGACCAGTTCCAATTGATATGATCGTTTCAGTTCTTTCGAAGGTTTTACAGAATGAAAAAATTGATTATACTAATGAATCTCTTATTGCAATTGCTGAGGCTGCAAATGGAAGCATTAGAGATTCTCTAAATATTTTGGAAACAGCTTTATTTGCTTCAGATACTGGAATTACTTTAGAGTCTGTTAAAACTATCTTAGGCCCTTCATCTCAATCGTTAGTGCAATTGTTTTTTCAATTTGTAGTAAATGATTCCAAAAGTGATTTTGAATCAGCTATTAAAATGATTGACACTTATTCCGGTGAACCTTTGCAGATACTTGATACTATAATTCAAGAATTGCAACAAGCATCGTTAGCGCCTTATTCTAATCAAACAAATAATACTCATTATTTAATTGCTGAGATGCTTCAAAAATTGCAGCCACATTTATTACAAGTGTTTATGCAAATTGTACTTGACACAAGAAAAAATTATTCGTATTATCCAAATGGAAAATCTGCCGTTATAAACTCTATACTACGAATAGCATTAGTAAATAAAAGTTGGGGTGCAAAAGAGTATTCTAATTCTAGCCCATTTACAACACATTCAAAAATTACTAATAACTCACATCCTGTTGTTGAGCAAATAGCATCATTATCAACAGTAACTATTACAGAGCATCAAAAGAGATTCAAATAGTATGAAAAGTGATTCTGTGCTTGAGGATCTAATAGTTGCTTTTACAATGCTTCCTGGCATTGGCCATAAGTCTGCTGTTAGAATGTCTTACCACCTGCTTCAAAAAAATCGACCTGGTGGAAAAAGCCTAGCTAAAGCTATTGAATTCGCCATGGATTCAATCTCATGCTGCTCTTCTTGTAGAAATTTTACAACTTCCGAAGTGTGTGTAATTTGTTCTCAGTCTAAACGCGACAAATCTATACTATGTATTGTGGAAAACCCAATCGATGTGCTATTAATAGAACAAATCGGTCTATTTAATGGCTTATATTTTGTGTTAATGGGTCATTTATCACCTTTAGATGGTATTGGCGCCTATGAGTTAGGTATGCCACTTCTACGCTCTCGAGTATTGCAGGGGGGGGTGAAAGAAATGATTATCGCAACAAATGCAACTGTAGAGGGTTCAGCCACGGCAAATTACATAAAAGAGTTAACCAGTGATCTGAAAATAAAAATAACTAGAATTAGCCATGGATTACCTGCGGGTAGTGAGCTAGAATATGTAGATAGTACTACTTTGGCCTGTGCTTTAATGGAGCGAAAAGAACTGAATTAAATAAAATGATAGAAGATTTGTTTATAAAAATTATTTCAAGAGAAATTCCGGCAACAATACTTTATGAGGATGAAGAATTAATTGCTTTTGAAGACATTGCGCCTCACGCCCCTTGTCACTTTTTAGTAGTACCAAAAAAACAAATAAAGACAATTAATGAGATTAATGAAAATGAAGCTTATCTAATAGGTTTAATGATATTTCGCGCTAAAGAAATTGTAAGTAAAAAAGGGTATGCAAATTCAGGCTACCGATTGGTAATGAACTGTAATGAAGACGCTGGACAAACCGTAGGCCATATTCATTTGCATGTACTTGCTGGTAGAAAACTATCTTGGCCGCCTGGATAATAAGAATGTAAAATTACCATGCTGATTAGTAAAGATAATCTAATTTGGGTTGATTTAGAAATGACTGGACTAAATCCAGACACAGATTTAATACTTGAAATTGCTACAATTGTAACTGATAAAAATATTGAGGAGTTGGTAATCGGCCCCCATTTTACGATCCATCAACCAATCAATGTGTTGGACTCAATGGATAATTGGAATAGGTTGCACCATGGAAAATCTGGTCTAATTAAAGACGTGCTTGGTAGTTCAATTACCGTAGAAATGGCTGAACAGATAACTATTAAATTTTTAAGCAAGTATTGCTATCCAGGCGAATCGCCAATGTGTGGTAATTCTATATGCCAGGATAGAAGATTTATGGCAAGATTAATGCCAAATTTAGAACAGTTTTTTCATTACAGGAACTTAGATGTCAGCACACTAAAAATATTAGTTAATCGATGGTTGCCAGATCGAGCGATGAAGCGGGATAAAAAAAAATCAGCGCATAGAGCATTGGACGATATTAAAGATTCTATAAAAGAGAT
Source organism: Candidatus Methylacidiphilales bacterium (assembly GCA_030054035.1). Classification (NCBI taxonomy): domain Bacteria; kingdom Pseudomonadati; phylum Verrucomicrobiota; class Methylacidiphilae; order Methylacidiphilales; species Methylacidiphilales bacterium. Next base: position 380,888 of record JASGCS010000001.1, on the reverse strand, counting down.
CAAGTACTATAAAAGTATTATTTTTGAAAACCGGTAATTACAGATCGGGTATGATTTAATTCCCAATCATTAAATGCGCCTGGATATCCAAGAACATGTTGAAATCCAGAGTATTTGAGTACGCAGTATACAAAAGAAGATCTCATGTGGGTGTGGCAATAGCAAATAACTTTACTGTCTTTATTTATACCTAGCGAAACTAACTTATCTAATATATTATTTACTGGCCTGAGCTCACGTGAGTCTGTTTCACTATAAAAATAGAGATGAGGTAAGTGAATTGCGTTTGGAATATGTCCGCCTCGTGTGCAGTTTTTTCTCTCCTCACCAGTAAATTCTTCTATTGTTCTAACATCAAGAATTTTATACGAAGGATTGTTAGTTTGTGAAACTATGAAATTTGCATCAGCTATTACGGTATTATTTATGGAAACTGGCAATGCTTGATTAGTGATAATTGGCTTGCTAAATTTATTGTTTAATAAACCTGATTCGATATATGCAATGCAATTTTCGATAGTGCCATTCCAAATTGAACAGTGGTATATTCCGAAGGCGTGCATTGTCCAGATACAGCGTGAACTTGATATGTAGTCATCATTTCCACAGATGAAAAAATACCCATTACTTATTTTTAGAAGTTCCCCAAATGCATTTTGAAATTCTTCAATAGTGCATAAATACCCATTTCGGTCATATCTTGTATTCATTAATTGTTGTATTGGTAAAAATAAGTAGTTAGACGGAAATTTTAATTGTCGATATTTAATCGAAGAATTTTTAGCCACTTCAATTACTATTGGATAGTGAACTTCGCTATCTAAAAGAGATTCATTCGATGAATACCACAAAGGTTTGCTGTGCATGGTGTCCATGATATAATAACATGTATAAAATTTATTGAGGTGTATATTATGAAATTTGTTCGACTAGTTGTTATTTTATTTTTTTGTAGTGGGTTAACATTTGCAGATACCTTACCAGATTTTACTGACTTAGCAAAAAACAGTGTTAAATATGTTGTTCATATTACATCAAAGAAAAATGCCCCCGAAACACAAGCTAAAAATAAAGATGAGAGCAAAGGAAATGATCCAGATGAATTGTTAAAGAGATTTTTTGGCGATCCCCAAAGTTCCTCGCCAAGCACATCATTTGGCTCTGGTTTTATCTATGATAAAAATGGTTATATAATTACCAACCATCATGTTATTAAAGACGCAGATGAAATAGAAGTCAGTCTTTCTGACATCAGCACTTATACAGCTAAAGTAATTGGCAGTGATGAAGTAAGTGATATTGCACTACTCAAAATTGAAGCAACTAATCTACCATTTGCAAAACTTGGAAACTCAACCGATTTAAAAGTCGGTGAATGGGTCGTGGCAATCGGCTCACCATTTGGTTTTGATCATACCGTAACAAAAGGAATTGTAAGTGCAATTTCAAGAAGTTTAGCAAATGAAATTTATACGCCATTTATTCAAACTGATGTGCCTACTAACCCTGGTAATTCAGGTGGACCTCTTATTAATTTAAAAGGAGAGGTGGTAGGGGTAAATTCAATGATTGTAAGCAAAACTGGAACATATATTGGGCTTTCTTTTGCAATTCCAATAGACACAGTTAAAACTATCGTAACTGAATTAAGGGCTAATAAAAAGATCATTCGTGGATGGTTAGGAGTCTCAATACAAACAGTTACCAAACAATTAGCCGATAGTTTTGGTTTAAAAAAACCATCAGGAGCATTAGTTGCGGAAGTGGTCTCTGATTCTCCAGCAGAAAAAGCAGGTATAAAATCAGGAGATGTAATATTGAAATTTAACAATAACGAAATAGTGCAGTCTTCAGATTTACCGCCAATAGTAGGCGCGACACCTGTCAATTTTCCTATCGAGATAGAGCTTTTAAGAAATAGAAAAATAATAAAAATATCAGCAACTTTATCTCCTCTCAAGAATTCTAAAATTTCTAAAACCAATGATGCGGGAGACCCTGACGATCAGTTAAGTTCAAATACGTTCACTTTTTATGGAATGACAGTTGAAAATACGCAAGAAAAAACGGGTGTTCAGGTTGCAAAAATAACTAAAAGTGGTCCTGCAGTAAATTCTGGAATACAAGTTGGTGATTTAATCTTAAGGATAAAATCAAAGGACATTAAATCAGTGGATGATTGTCAAATTGCTATTCGTGGAATTCCTAGTGGCACCCAAGTTCCGTTCTTTATTAAACGTGGGACGAGCACTATGTTTATTCCGATAAAATCGCCTTAGTGTGTAGGTACAATTGCCAATCGAGACGATAAGAAACTTCTCAATAATTGCCCATGTCGATCATGGGAAATCAACATTGGCTGATAGATTTATTGAGATTTGTGGTGCTTTAGACCATGGCGTTGCACAAAATCAGATGTTAGATACTCTTTCAATTGAGCGTGAAAGAGGGATTACGATAAAGTCTCAATGTGTTCGTTTATCATACACATCTATTGCGAATCAAGTTTTCACATTTAATCTGATTGACACTCCTGGTCATGTTGATTTCTCATACGAAGTGTCTAGGTCACTTTCAGCCTGTGAGGGCGCGTTGCTCGTTGTTGACGCAACACAAGGCGTTGAAGCACAAAGTATCGCTAATTGCTACACCGCTCTCGCTCAACATATTGAAGTTATTCCAGTCATAAATAAAATTGATGTAGCTTCTGCAGACTGCGAAATGACAATAAATCAAATTGAAAATTTAATTGGAATAGAAGCTAAAAATGCTATTAGAGTGAGTGCTAAAACAGGTCAAGGAGTTAGAGATTTATTAGAAAGAGTGCTTATTGCCGTACCACATCCAAAAAAACATGCAACTACAAAACTACAAGCGCTCATTATTGACTCTTGGTTTGATAACTATGTTGGCGTCGTCTCATTGGTTAGGATATTTTCAGGCTCAATAAAGAAAAAACAAAAAATTAAGATATATTCAAATAAAAATATTTTTGTAGTAGAAAAGATTGGTTGTTTTACCCCTAAAAAAATTGATTTAGAAGAATTAACTGAGGGTGAGGTGGGGATTATTATTGCTGGCATAAGAGACATACACGCAGCTCCGGTGGGAGATACTATTTTAGACGAACAGGATTCAGTTTCAAATCCTATTGAAGGGTTTAGAAAAATTCAGCCTAGGGTATTTGCAGGGTTATATCCAATTGATACAGATGATTATGATCGTTTTAGAGATTCCCTTTTAAAGCTAGGCCTTAATGACTCCTCGTTATATTTTGAACCAGAAAATTCCACTGCATTAGGATTGGGATTTCGTTGTGGGTTTTTAGGTTTGTTACATATGGAAATAATACAAGAACGCCTCGAACGTGAGTACAATCATGATTTAATAACAACTGCCCCAACCGTTGTGTATGAGGTTCTTAAAAAGGATGGGGTAGTAGTTCGTATCCATAATCCAAGCGAGCTTCCTTCGCCTAATGAAATTAAAGAAATCAGGGAACCTTTTATTCTTGCAAAAATCATAGTTCCGCAACTTTATGTTGGACCAGTAATGCAATTATGTATGGATAGAAGAGCAAAATTAATTAAACAAAACCATTTTGGTAGTCAGGTTTCTTTGGAGTTTGAGATGCCGTTATCAGAAGTTATAATGCATTTTTTTAATGAACTTAAATCAGTTTCTAGGGGTTTTGCGTCATATGATTATGATTTCTTAGAGTACAGAGTATGTTCAGTGATGAAACTTGATATATTGTTGAATGGAGAAAAAGTTGACGCCCTTTCTACCATTATCCATAAAGATAGATTAGATAAATATTCAAGAACTATAGTTGAACGCTTAAAAGAACTAATCCCTAGGCAAATGATCCCAATTGCTATTCAATCAGCTGTGGGTGGATCAATAATAGCTAGAAGTTCAATTAGTGCACTTAGAAAAAATGTCATTGCAAAATGTTATGGTGGAGATGTTAGTCGAAAGAGAAAATTACTAGAAAAACAAAAGGAAGGAAAAAAAAGAATGAAAACATTTGGTAGAGTTGATATACCGCAAGAAGCGTTTTTATCAATATTAAAATATTCAAAATGATTTATTTTATTGATTTTACATTTTGGCTTTTTATTGCTTTTTTAATAGTGGGTATGATACAACTATTAATTAAAGGAAAATTGTTGCCGATTAGTAATTCGTATATTTCAAAAATATACGAATTTAATAAAAGCATCGTTTGGATTTTACTTTTAGTAGTGCTTTTACGTGGCTCGATGTTTGAGCCATTTAAAATCCCTTCCGCGTCAATGATGCCTACTCTTATTAAAAATGATTTTATTTTGGTGAATAAATTATCTTATAGTGTGCAGTTACCAATCTTTAATTACCCACTCATAAAACATTCAAAGATTAAACATGGTGATGTGGTGGTTTTTTATTTCCCAGTTGATCCAACTAAACACTATATTAAAAGAGTTGTGGGATTGCCAGGTGATACTGTTCGGTATGTAGATAAGCAGCTTATTGTTAATTCTACTCAATATATCAAAGAGTATGTTAAAATAACCGCGCAACAAATCAGTGGTGTTGATACTATTGAATATATTGAGCGTTTACCCTCAAGAGAATATAAAATATACAATATAGAACATGCAAGAAATAGCTGTGATGAAGGTGAGTGGATAGTCCCGAATGGAAAATATTTTGTGATGGGTGATAATCGAGATAATAGTTATGATAGTCGTTGTTGGGGTCTCGTGCCAGAGAGAAATGTGGTTGGTGAAGCTATTGTGATTTGGATGCATTTTGGTAAAGAAGTTTTAAGTAGAATAGGAGTGATAAACTAATGACATTAAGCACAATTGTTAGCAGGCAAAAAGGAATTTTTCTTTGGTTATTTGGAATACCTGCCCTGGGTTTTATTTTAACATTGGGGATTAAATTAGTTCCCTATTATATAGAGTATAAAACTGTAGAAAAAGTAGTAAACGATTTTGTTAATTTACCAGAAATACGAGGTCTTTCCTCTGAATCGATTAGATTTGAACTAGAAAAGAAACTTTCTGAAAATGATATTAAGAATGTTGACAAGTCTACAATAAAAATTATTAGAAAAGAAGGTTCACGTGATGCAACAATTATTGTTACATTCTTCGCTGAAGAAGAGATAGTTTCTGGTTATGGGTTTTATGTAAGACTTTTAAAGGAAGCTTATTTACCAGCTCCTTAAATAAAATGCTAGAATCAGAATTTTCTGAAAAACTAGGATATTATTTTGTTAATAAAGAATTATTAATTGTTGCAATAACCCATCCAAGTTCAGAGAGTGTTCATAATGAGAAACTTGAATTTTTAGGTGACTCTCTACTGTACCAGATTGTTACCGAATACTTATACTCAAATTATCAAGAATTGACAGTTGGGGAATTGTCTGTCAAGCGTGACGCGATTATTTCCAACAGTAATTTAACTAATATAGCCTATTATCTACTGATAGACAAAATTATAATTTGTGGAAACTCTGTGAATTTGCAACAATTAGATCATATGAAAAAATCTTTAGCGGATGTAGTGGAAGCTTTATTTGCCGCAATTTATATTGATGGCGGTTATCATGTTACTAGAAACTGCGTTCTAAAATTATGCATGAAAGATGCCAACCTTTTGCATATTAAGTCTCATAAATCTACTTTGCAGGAAATTCTTCAAGCTAAGCATGAAAAACTACCAATATATAGTGTAATTGGGAAATCGACCGATGGAATGTTTACAATTAATTGCGTTGCGTATGTTCAAAGTAAAAAGATTGAAACCACTGGAACGGGAAGTAGGGTCAGACAAGCTGAAGAAATGGCTGCGTCTTTAATGATCACTCAATTAAATTGCTAGATTGCGCACATGATTTCTAAAAAGTATTTTGGCTCAGTTGCTATAATCGGCAAAACAAATGTTGGTAAATCATCTCTATTCAATATGGTATCGGCAAAGCCGTATGCGGGAGTTACTCATAAAATTAACACAACGAATGTAGTTCAATTCGGAATTACCACAATTGCGAATACACAGTTAGTTGTAATTGACACACCAGGAATAGAATCGTATAATAAAAATCAAAAAACATTCAACGAATTGCTCTCACTCTCTAAAAATATTTCTGTTATATGGTATATGGTTGATAGCAAACATTATTCTCAAGAAGATATACAGATTCTCTTAAAAATAAATAGTAAAAAAATTCCTAGTTTAATTATTATGAATAAAATTGATGTACTAACTAAAATTGACCCATTGCAATATATAAATGACTATTGTTCTAATATTTCTTTTATTAAACATATTGTTCCTTTTAGCACTAAAAAAATAAGTTATAAAAAAAAAATATTATCTCTGACTGATCAATTCACCGAAGAAGTTTATGATCATCCTTATTTATATGATTCAGAGATTTCTAACAAGCAATCTATTATCCATTCAGTGCTTCGTGAACAATTGTTAGTACATATTCATCAAGAAATACCCTACACGCTCAACTATCGAATTATAAAATTGGACCAATCAGATAAGTCTATAAATATATCTATTTTGCTTGTGACCAATAAAAAAAGCCATTTACCAATACTGGTTGGTAGCAATGGTGCCACTATTAAAAGATTAGGTATATCTATTCGGAAAAGATTGATACTACTATTTGAATTAAAAATTCACCTATCTTTAAAAGTGATATATGAAAAGAGTTGAAATTAATCAATCATCATATGTTTTATCTATGCAATCATTTAGAGAAACAAGTATTCTTGTTGATTTATTTACACTAAATCATGGAAGAGTAACGATAGTTGCCAAAGGCGCTAGAAAAAAATCAAAACGCCCGGCGTTACAATTGTTTACTAATTATGAATTATCGTGGTCTGGTATGTCTGATATCAAAAACTGTTTTTCCTGGGAGGAAGTTGGGCACTCAAGAAGAACTTATTCTTTGGTAACCTATAAGTATTTTTATCAATTATTTTATATTAACGAGCTTTTAAAAAAAATTCTAAAAGTATTTGATGCCCACAGACCGCTTTTTGAGTTGTATAAAGCGTTAATTAATACTTGTTCCAGTAGTCAATCTGATATCAAACAATACCATATTTTATATTTTGAACTACAAGCACTAAAATATACTGGATACGGTATTGTAGATAGTATTAAGCAAGAAGAAATCGATTGTTCAAAACGGTATATGTGGAAACATGGAGTTGGGTTTACAGTGTTACATAATGAAAAAGTTGATATGGGTGTGTCGGGTCATTGTATATTAGCAATATCTAATAATTCATTAGAAATTTTAAGCGATATTGATATTAGAAACCTCAGAATATTAGTAAATAATATATTCAAACAGCAATTTAATATAAATTATTTTAAAACATTCAAAACATATGTTCCACATACTATCTTGATTTAATTATAATTACCAAGTGAGCCGGTCTACAAAACTTACTGACATTTTTACCACATTGAAACAATTCCCCCAATCACCTAACACTATTCTTGTGACAGAAGTATCGTCGATAGTAAGTAAGTGAACTCCGGGTTTATGAATATGTCCATGTATTAATAAATCAAATTTATAATTTCTATGTAGCTTAAGAATAGCTGATTCACTTACATCATAGTTTGTCAAACCCTTTTTTATTTTGTAGCTTACGGTACTTAAAAATCTAAGAAATGTAGCTAAGTATAGTTTTTGTTTATGATTGAGCGCTTGTATACCTTTACGAACAATGCGTGAACGTAAGATGGATTTGAAGACTTGATAACTTACATCGTTGGTGCAAAGACTATCACCATGTGTCAGGCAAATGGTGCGGGTCATATTATTTTGTATGGTTATAATTGAAGGATCTGCAAGTAGTATAATTCCGAAGCGTTTTAAAAAAGTATTCGAAATCAAAAAATCCCTATTTCCTACTATAAAATAAACCGGCACATTTTGATCAACGCATTTTTTTAAGTGTTCAAAAATATCGATAAATTCTGCTGGTATTTCCTCTTCACTTATCCAGTAATTAAAAAGATCACCTAAAATATAGAGAGATGCGGAATCGGCTAAAATATTGTCTAAGAATGAATGAAATGATTTTAATAAATTTGTATCTTTGGTAGTTAAGTGTATATCAGAAATAAAATAGTGATATTTCATGGTTAATAAACTCCTATTATACGATAGTCTTAGAGCTTTAAAAAAACCTTTAATACCGTTAGAAGATAATGTAATCAAAATGTATGTTTGCGGTGTTACCGTATATGATGATTGTCATATTGGGCATGCTCGAGTTGCTACGATATTCGATTCTTTAGTTAGATTTCTTGTAACATTGAATTTATCTGTAGTTTATGTACGAAATATAACTGATGTCGATGATAAAATCATAAATAAAGCCAAGGAAAGAAAATGCAATCCTGCTGATATTGCAAATCAATATATTGCTTCCATGCATTCGGATTATGACTCTCTGGGATTGTTAAGACCAACTCAAGAACCACTTGCTACTCGATATTTAATAAATATGTTTGAGTGCATTCAAATTCTTCTCGATAAGAAAGTTGCTTACGCTACAACCAAGGGCGATATTTATTTTTCTGTTAGTGCTTTTAAAGATTATGGAAAATTATCAAAGCGAAGTATTGAAGATATGTTTTCAGGCGTCCGAGTCCTAAACGATGAAAATAAAAAACACCCCGAAGATTTTGCTCTATGGAAAATAGTAGACACATCTGATTATGGCTACCAATCACCTTTTGGAGTAGGTAGGCCTGGGTGGCATATTGAATGTAGCGCTATGGCTAGAACTTGTCTAGGAGAGCAAATTGATATTCATGGCGGCGGTAATGATTTAATTTTTCCACACCATGAAAACGAGATTGCTCAAACTGAATCAATAACAAATAAAACATTTGCATCACATTGGCTCCATGTTGGTTTTGTTAATTATGATAATAAAAAAATGAGTAAATCACTAGGTAATACCTTATTAATTAAGCAATTTAGAAAATTGTATAGCGCAGATACATTAAGGTATTTTATGTTATCCACACATTACAGAAGTCCCATAAACTATCATCATAAGTCACTTTCACAAGCAGTAGAAAAACTAACTAAAATTCAAACAGCATTACATGTAGATGTAGAAATAAACTCATTAGACATTACAGACAATGAATTTTATAAAGAATTTATAAACCATTTATTAAATGATTTTAATACCCCAGAAGCGTTACAAATTCTTCATTTGCTAGCACATGAAATACATACAAATAAATCTAAAAATAGATTAAAAATTGCTAATCATCTCTCAATTGTTTTGAAAATTCTTTGTTCTTATCTTGGATTATTTAGTGAAACTACGATAAAATCTAACATTTCAAAAGCTAATATTGAAGAATTAGTAGCAAAAAGAAATATATATAGAACTAATGGCGACTACAAAAATTCTGACATTATTAGAAATGACTTACTAGAGCAAGGTGTGATACTTGAAGATGGTCCCTTAGGTACTAGTTGGAGATATAAACTGTAAATTTAGGTGTGTGCTATGTGCCTCGAGTGTGTTTACTAACACCATTGTTACCGTCATTGGCCCAATCCCTCCAGGTACAGGTGTGTATGCGTATACATTTCCTACCAATTTCTCTTGATCAAGATCGCCAACAATTTTACCGCTACTATCTCTATTTATGCCAATATCTATTACTGTGCATTGCCTTGGAATCCACTCACAATCAATAATATTTCTTTTGCCAGTTGCAACGCAAAGCAAATCAGCCTTTTTGACATGCTCTTCTAACTTATTGGTTAATCTATGGCAGCAAGTAACTGTAGCGCCCTTTAATAAAAGCTCCAAAGCAAGCGGTCTTCCAACTAGATTTGATACTCCAACCACTACTGCATGTTTTGATTCAGGTGAAATTTTATAGAAATCTAAAAGTGCCATCACTCCTTTGGGGGTACAGGGTCTTAACTGCGGAGATCGTAATGCCAACCTCCCAACATTTTGAGGGTTAAAACCATCTATATCTTTAGAGGGAGAAATTCGTGAACAGATTTCAAGTGTGGATAAGTGGCTTGGCAAAGGTAATTGTACAAGTATTCCATCAGTGTTTTGGTCAGTGTTGCAATAATCAATTTCTGATAATATTTCTTCAATTTTAATATTATTTGAAAATTGTTTTAAATTACATTGAATACCTAATGAGTTGCAAGCTTGTATTTTTTTCTGCACATAAATTTTACTCGCGTCATTATCACCAATTAGAAACACAGTTAAAGATGGCAATCTAATGCCATTTAAAAGTAATTGTTTAATCCAAGTGCGTAGTTCCTTTAGAATCTGCTCTGAACAAAAATTTCCATCAAGCATAATGCTATCAATTGATTTATTTTTAGGCATAGTATAATATCGTACGATATTATACTCGGGGCATAGCGCAGTCTGGTAGCGCATCTGCTTTGGGAGCAGAGGGTCGGGAGTTCGAATCTCTCTGCCCCGACCATAATACATGCGTCCGTAGCTCAACGGATAGAGCACCTGCCTTCTAAGCCGGTGGTTGCAGGTTCGATTCCTGCCGGGCGCGCCATACTATTGATACAATGGTGAGCGTAGCTCAGTCGGTAGAGCTCTGGATTGTGGATCCAGTGGTCGTGGGTTCGAGCCCCATCGCTCACCCCATTCTATAATTAGGGGTAAAATAAAAAAAAGTGGGTCGTTAGCTCAATTGGTAGAGCAGCTGACTCTTAATCAGTAGGTTCTGGGTTCAAGTCCCCGACGGCCCACCAGTTTGAATTAAAGCGAATGTGGCGGAATTGGTAGACGCGCTGGATTTAGGTTCCAGTGGGGAAACCTGTGAGAGTTCGAGTCTCTCCATTCGCACCAACTAGGAAATAATATGAGTTATGAAGTTAAAGAAATATCGCAACTAGAGAGAGAAGTAGTATTTTCTGTTTCTTGGGAAGAGTTTGATAAATCTATGCAAAAACAGCTAGTCCATTTGAAACAAACAGTTGCGATTGATGGTTTTAGAAAAGGTAAAGTTCCAGATGAAATATTACTAAAGAAATATACCGAAACCTTACAAGATCAAGCAATTAAAGATATTTCCTTACGATGTTGGAGCGATTATTTGGCTTCAAATAAAAACATTGTTCTTGCAACTCAGCCGATGTATAATCCAAAACTAGATATAAAAAATAAAATTTTAAGCATAGATTATTTTTATGAACTTTCACCCGAAATTAATTTACTTTCATTAGAAAGCTTAGAAATTACCAAGTTTGAGTACTCAATAAATCAAAGCGATTTTACTTCAATGAAAGAAAAAGTTATTAAAGAACATGGTAATGATCAAAGTCAAATAGCATTTGAAAAATTGGGCTTTATTGGTGATGACGCCGAGCAAAAATTTGATTTAGCAATTAAGCAAACGTTACTCCAAGAAGTCGAATTTAAATTGTTTCAGAAAAATAAAGAATCAATTCTTGAAGCTTTACTTAACGAATTTCAATTTTCACTACCTCCTTCAATCTTAGCTAAAGCAATAACAACTGAAGAGCGTCGTTTAGGACATGAATTACATGAAAAAGCAGGTCATACTCATAAAGCCGAAGAGCCATGTGATAAGCATGTTGAACTGGATTCCTTTACTAAAACTTTAATTGAGAAACGATTAAAGTCAGACTGGATTTTGAAACATATAGTAAATAATTTTAACATCATTCCAAAACAAGAAGTTATTAAAAAATTAATATCTCAAACTGCACAAAGCACCCAAGATCCTGAAAAAGCCATAAGGCAATTAGTGCAGAATGATTATTGGAGAAATTACTTTTTTACTATTGCCCTTGAAATAGAATTTGTAGACCATATATTTAATAGAGTTAAGATAGTCAGTAAACCAGTTAAATTAAGTGATCTCATAGATACTAATAATAAATGAATAAAACTTTTTCACAGTATGTTCCAATTGTCGTAGAGCAATCCTCACGAGGTGAAAGGGCATTTGATATCTACTCTAGATTGTTACGTGAGCGTTTAATTTTTTTAGTAGGGCCTATTGATGATTATGTTGCGAATGTAGTTGTAGCCCAGATGCTTTTTTTGGAATCAGAAAATCCAAAAAAAGATATCTATCTCTATATAAACTCTCCAGGTGGATCGGTGTCTGCGGGTATGTGTATATATGATACTATGAAATTTATTTCACCTGATATCAGCACACTATGTATTGGTCAGGCTGCAAGTATGGGAGCTTTGCTTTTAGCGTCAGGTAAAAAAGGGAAAAGATTTGCTTTACCCAATTCCAGAATAATGATCCATCAACCCTTGGGAGGCTTTCAAGGCCAAGCTTCTGATATTAGTATTCATGCCCAAGAAATTATTAAAATAAAAGCTGTGCTGAATACTATATTGGCTGAGCATACTGAACAACCTCTTCAAAAAATTGAACAAGATACTGACAGAGATTATTTTCTTAACAGTACTGAGGCTTGTGCGTATGGTATTGTCGATAAGGTTTTGAGCACTAGAGTTGCTTCTGGCGACGCAGGTTCGGTATAATCTATATGGATTCTGATAATAAATCAACACATTTTGTTTGCTCGTTTTGTAGAAAATCTCAAAGAGAGGTTAAAAAACTAATTTCTGGCCCGCAAGTTTATATTTGTGATGAGTGTATTGTTATGTGCACTGAAATACTTTCCGAAGAGCTTAATAATAGTAAAGACACCTCCACTTCCTTTGAAAGTTTTTTGCCAAAAGATGTAAAAGAGTATTTAGATCTTTATGTTATTGGACAAGATTTTGCTAAACGTGTTTTAGCAGTTTGTGTTTATAATCATTATAAGAGACTTTACCATCAAACCGACAAGGACACACAAGATGTCGAGTTGGGTAAAAGTAATATTTTACTTATTGGCCCAACCGGATCCGGAAAAACTTTATTAGCTGAAACATTGGCAAAAAGATTAAATGTGCCTTTTGCGATTGCTGATGCAACTACGCTCACCGAAGCCGGATATGTTGGTGAAGATGTCGAAAATATTCTCCAGCGACTTTTACAAAATTCAAATGGCGATGTACTGAAGGCACAAAAAGGCATAGTGTATATTGATGAAATAGATAAAATTGCTAGAAAATCTGATAATCCATCAATTACAAGGGATGTTTCAGGCGAAGGGGTTCAGCAAGCATTGCTCAAATTAATTGAAGGTACTGTGTCTTCTGTGCCACCCCAAGGCGGGAGAAAACACCCGCATCAAGAGTTTATTCAGATTGATACTAAAAACATTTTATTTATTTGTGGCGGAGCTTTTTCTGGTTTAGAAAAAATTATCAAGCAGAGAAGTTCAAAGAGTGGAATTGGATTTATTTCGAACGACACAAGTAACAATACTGATATGCCAGATAAAGATATATATTTTATGAAAGATGTACAATCTGATGACTTAATTAAATATGGCCTAATTCCTGAGTTTGTAGGCAGGCTTCCAGTCGTTGCTGTGTTGGATGAGCTTGATGAATCAACACTTGTAAAAATACTAATTGAACCAAAAAATTCTATCGTAAGACAATTTAAAAAATTATTTTCTATGGATGGCGTTACATTAGATTTTTCAGAGTCTGCTCTTATAGCAATTGCTAGAAAAGCCCTTATTAATAGCACTGGAGCAAGAGGGCTACGATCTATAGTTGAGAAAATTTTACTTGATACAATGTACGATCTTCCACATGATAAAGGCACTACAAAAATTGTAGTGGATGAAAAATGCGTTTTAGAAGAAATCAAACCTCTTTGTATTCATGATGAAATCAAACCGCAACAATTTTATAGTGAGTTTAAACAAGATAATTCAATTTATGAAATCGAAAAAAAAGCAGTTTAAATTAGTAATTTAATGTCTGATTATTTGCATATTCCGTATTTACCCTTGCGAGACGTTGTGCTTTTCCCAAATACAACTATAGATATAATTGTTGGCAGAGAAAGGTCGGTAAAATCAATTTTTGAGTCACAGCGTGATAACAGACCAATAATTGTAAGCCTTCAGACCGATCCAGAAACTGAGTTACCACAATTTGAAGAAATTTATGTCGTTGGTGTGTTAGCTACAATAATTAAAGTAATTAAGTCTGGAACAGGTACTTATCGAGTGACATTGGAAGGGCATTATAGAATGCTAATTGAGGATTTGTATGATTTTGGTTATCTTAATGTTAATGCTCGTCAATTTAAACACCACGATTCAGGATCAATTCTGACTGATGCACAAAGAGGAGAGTTGTTAATAAGTTTACAAAATCTATTGACAATTATTCCAAATGCTAATAATGATCAATTGATAACCCAGCTGGAGTCTATTGATAGCGATGAGGTTTTACTTAACACAGTGTCAGCTAAACTTGATGTTGATGTTTCGCAAAAGCAAGAGCTACTTTCAATAGAAACAATTCAAGAGCAGTACGAAATGATATTAGATTTATTAAAAAATACTGTCGACTCATTGCTTTTAGATCAAAAAATTAAACATAAAATATTTAGCCAAATTGAAAAAAATCAAAAAGATTATTTTATTCATGAGCAAATTAGGGCATTGCAAAAAGAGCTAAGTGATGAGTATCAAGAAAGTAAAGATTTTACAGATTTGGAACAACAAATTATTGATTCTAAAATGTCAGTAGAAGCGTCAGACAAAGCAAGGAAAGAATTAGCTCGACTTAAAACATTTTCAGCCTCGTCCCCAGAAGCCTCAGTCGTAAAGACGTACCTCCATCATCTTATTCAACTTCCATGGCAATTAAGATCTAAGTTATCGAATGATTTGAATAAAGCAAAAAGAATTTTAGACAGTGAGCATTATGCATTAGTTGAATTAAAAACCAGAGTGCTTGAATATCTCGCTGTTCAAAAACGGACTAATAAAACTGCAGGATCCATATTATGCTTTGTTGGTCCTCCAGGAGTTGGAAAAACATCTCTTGCTAGGTCGATCGCACTGGCAACAAACAGGGAATTTATCAAGTTTTCGGTAGGAGGCGTTAGAGACGAGTCAGAAATTCGAGGGCACAGAAGAACTTATATAGGTTCAATGCCAGGAAGAATTATTCAAAATTTAATAAAAGTAAAAGTAAAAAATCCAGTTATACTTATTGATGAAATTGATAAGATGGGAAGTGATTTTAGAGGAGATCCAGCATCTGCATTGCTTGAAGTGTTGGATCCAGAACAAAATTCACAGTTTGTAGATCATTATACTGAGGTTTCTTTCGATCTTTCCGAAGTACTTTTTATCACTACCGCAAACACTCTTGATATGCCAAAGCCACTACTTGATCGTTTGGAGATTATTCACTTGTATGGATATAGTGACCACGAAAAATTTCATATCGCAAATAACCATTTAATTCCAAAGCAGCAAAAACTACATGGAATTCAAGCTAACGAACTAGAGCTTCATCAAGAGGTCATATATGAGATTATACAGTTCTACACGAGGGAATCAGGTGTTCGACAATTAGAACGATCAATTGCCAAAATTTCTAGGAAGCATGTTTTTGAACACCAGAACGATGTATCTTTGCGTGATGAACTTAAAGATAAAATTAAAAAAACATTATTAAAATCAGATGTTAAAAAATATTTAGGTGTTAGAAAATATAGGTATCAATTTGATAAACCAAATTCAATTATTGGTCAAGTCACAGGCTTAGCATGGACGGAGTTTGGCGGTGATATTCTTCATATTGAAGCGACAACAATATTTGGCAGAGGTGGTACTCGATATACCGGTTCATTAGGAAATGTTATGAAAGAATCCATAGATACCGCCCTCACAATAATTAAAAGACATATCCATGATTTTGATAAGACTATCCCACTGCATTATTTTAATGAACATGATTTCCATGTCCATGTACCAGAGGGTGCAATTCCAAAAGATGGTCCATCAGCTGGCTTAGGGATGACTGTTGCGCTTTTCTCTGCAGTTTTAAATATTCCTGTATACTCAGATGTGGCTATGACAGGTGAAGTAACTTTACGAGGATCAATTTTGCCTATAGGTGGATTACGTGAAAAGCTACTTGCTGCGCAACGGGCAAAGATTAAAAAAGTTCTTATTCCTGCGGAAAACGCCCATCAGCTTGAAGATATTCCAGATGATATAAAATCAGGACTTGATATTATTCCGCTTCAATGGTTCGAGGACTCTTTTATCCATTTGTTTAATACTGAAGGTAAAAAAATCAAGATACTTACAAATAAGGCTGCTGACTATAGAAATGAAAATTCTACCTTTTCTAATCTCCATACAAGTCAATAAAATCGCATATAATACCTAAACTAAAAACCAATATTGGGTGCTTAGCTCAGCGGTAGAGCATCGCCCTTACAAGGCGGGGGTCGTAGGTTCGAATCCCACAGTACCCACCAAGATGGAGTGGTAGTTCAGTTGGTTAGAATACCGGCCTGTCACGCCGGGGGTCGCGGGTTCGAGCCCCGTCCACTCCGCCACATCTTGAAATTAGAATAACCAAGGTTTAGTTATTTTATTTTTTCTTTCATGCTCATCAATGGTGCTTGTAAAATTATTGAGGAGACTTGATATCGAATCTTCACCCAGAATAAATTTATTTTTCACTTCTTTTTCTATATTAAAATTTATTTTTCCAAAAACAGTGCTTATTATCTGAAGATCAATGTCTATGGAGATTCTATTTTTACCTACTGTATTTTCAGAAAACAGCAAAACGACATCTTTCGAAACAATGATTGGGAGAATGAGATTTGCAATACAGTAGGTAAAAATAGAATCTCCATAGACATTGATCTTCAGATAATAAGCACTGTTTTTGGAAAAATAAATTTTAATGCCCATACTGCATGCTCCCTTGATGAGCCGCAACCAAAATTCAACCCTGACACCAAAATAGTTATTTCTTGAAAATTAGGTTGATTAAGGATAAAAAGGGGATTTGGATCACGTGTGATAGTGTTGTTGTATCTTTGATTTGCAAATAAACCTATACCTAGACCTCGTTTAGAGGGTAGTTTCATTTCCGAAGATGGTATAATTTGATCAGTGTCTACATTGTCTTTGATGAGAGGGGCGTAGTTCCCTTCAATGATTGTATTAGCTATAATTTGATTATTCACTTGATTATTTTAATGTAAAATATAAATCACTATGGAACGCTGGAAAAAATTTTTCTCAATTTTTGTAATTACAATAGTATTAATTCCTTTTACTTTTTGGGGGGTTTATGGTTATTTTGACTATAACTTTCAAGAGGGTATTATTGGAAAAATAAACGGCAAAAAAATCACTTTATCTGATTTAAAAGAAACCCAGTCTGAAATATTGTCCCAAGTTATTTCAAACAATCAAGGTAAAATTCCTGATGAATTACAAGACCCTAAAAAACTTGAGTCCTTAGCGTTGGCAGGGTTAATGGATAAATTATTATTTGAGTTTGCCGCAGATAAATTTAATATGAACATTACCGATGAATACTTAAAAGAGTCAGTTGAGAAAATACCTAACTTTCAAACAGATGGAAAATTTGATTATGCAAAATTTAACAGTTTTATTATTGAAAGTGGGCTAACGATTGAATCTTTTGTTAACCGATATAAAAATTTAATAAAAAAAGAACAAATTACAAAAACTTTAACCAAATCAGAATTACCAAACAATTGGGAAATTAAACATTTAATTAAATTATTAAATGAAAAAAGAAACACAACCTTATACTTTATTTCTGCAAAAAATTTAATTGCTGATGTCGAACCTTCTGAAAAAGAATTGCAAGATTACTATTTAAAATATTCTGAAAAATTTAAAACAAAAGAATCGCTTGATGTTAAGTATGTGGTGCTAAATAAAGACGAACTTACAAAAAATGTTCAAATGCCCAGCGAAGAAGAAATCAAAGAATTTTATAAAATAAATTTTGCCAATCAAGAACTTGTGCAAAAACGAAAAGCAGCTCATATTTTATTAACCTTACCTAAAAGCGAGAAAAACGAAGAGGAAGTTATTAATAAATTACAATCCATAAAAAAGAATACTAATTCGTTAGCTGAATTTAACAAAATAGCAGCTACTATATCTGAAGATATCGCAACTAAAAATATGGGCGGCGATCTTGGTTGGCTTGGTAAAGGCGACACAGATCCTGATTTTGAAAAATCACTTTTCTCTTTAACTTTACAAAATCCAATAAGTAATGTGATAAAGTCGCAATTTGGTTATCATTTAATTTATTTAGAAAATATTAAAAATGGGCAAGTAGCTCCACTAGATGAAATGAGACAACAAATTTTATTATCTTTGATTGATGAACGGAAAAGCAATATCTATGCTGAAAAATTAGATTTATTACAAAAAATGCTACAAAAGACATCTCAAAATCTAGAAATCATCGCATCTTCATTTAATGGCAATCTATTAAAAACTAATTCTATGGATTACAGCAAAGGGGACGGTCATTTCACTAACAACATTTTAAGAAAACAGGCTTTTAATTTAGCAAAAACGAACCCTCAAGGCATGAGTGAAATTGTAACCTTATCTGATGATTCGGTAATGGTTTATCAAATAAATAATTATTCACCGTCGTATATTCCTAAATTAGATATGGTTAAAAATGAAGTAATTGTCGCTTGGAAATATGAAAAAGCTACTTTAGCCGCATCTAAACTTGCAGACGAAAAGCTGAGTAAAATAAATCAACCATCTGTAGAAATTAAAATTATTGAAAATATACTAAGTAGTAATATTATTAAAATTGGTGATATTGCTGTGTATCGACTCAATCCTCAATTACAATTACCAGATGATTTTTTTAATGTACTTTACCAACTTAATGCCAAAGGAGATAAATCAAAGTATTATAAATTTGCCCTACCACAAGGTGATGTTTTGATTTATAACTACCATGATATAAGTCTGCCAAGTGAACAATGGGTTTCAGATATTTTTACGATTAAAAACCCTAAAGATTATTTAGAAAAATTGAGAAATAAAAAAGATCCTACCAAGGATGAGACTGAGATTGCTTTCACCTTACAATCTATAACTGTTTTTGAAAACTTAATTCAAAGTGTTGGTATTGATTCCCTTGGGAATTATTTGCGTGATAACGCGGAGGTAGTTTTAAAGCCCGAGTATGAAAAATTGTTAAATACTAACTAATATCTGATCTATTGTCATCATTTTTGATGTTGATTCCCATGCAATGCGATCCATTATCAACATGAATTATTTCACCACTAATTGCTTGAGAAAGATCGGAGGCTAGAAATACGGCAACATTACCGACATCTTCAATAGTAAGTGATTTTTTTAACGGTGAGTTTTCTTTTGTTGCTTGAATCATTTTGCTAAGTCCGGTAATGCCTGAAGCCGCTAATGTTTGTATTGGACCTGGTGAGAGGGCATTTACTCGTACCCCATCACTACCAAGTGATGCTGCAAGATATCGAACGCAAGCCTCAAGTGAAGCTTTGGCCACGCCCATAACATTGTAGTTAGGTATAACTTTTTCAGATCCATAGTATGTCATTGTAATTATACTTGCTGATTGAGATTTCTTTAATAGGGGTAATAAGAATTTTGAAAATGCTACAAGTGTGTATGAACTGATATCATGCGCGAGAAGAAAACCACTTCTAGTTGTGACATCATGAAATGCCCCTTTTATTTCATCTCTATTAGCAAATGCGATAGAATGGACAAATACATCAATACGTTCTGTAATACTTGCAATGTCAAGACTTAATTGTTGTAATTGATCGTCATAAGCAGCGTCACAAATAAAAATTGTATGTTTTTTATTGTGATATTTACCGCACTGAAGAATTAATTCTTCAGCCCTTGATTTGAATCTTTCACTTTGAATAACAACGATAAGTGTGGCGCCATGTCTAGCGCATGCATGAGCTACTCCGTAGGCAATTGATCTTTGATTTGCAACACCTGTGATAACGATTACTTTATCATGTAACATAATGTTTATTATACCCAATAAATTATGAAGAATTTATTATTTTTATGCTATCTTTTCGTATGTTGGCAAAGTGCACTTGCTAATTATTTTATAGCAATAAGTAGCACGCCAAAATACCAATTAAATGATACAAAATTTTCTTATGTTCAAAAGAATATTAATACTATTGGCGCAGTCTCTCTTCCAGCAATTGGATATTTTGATAGCTTATACCCGTTTGCATTAAAGAACCAAGGCGCGATGGCTTCTGATTACTTGCTTTATGATACCTTGTTTTCTCAAAGCATGGATGAGCCTTTAGTAGCTTATGGCCTGATTGCTAAGTCTGTCTCAATAAGTGAAGATGAAAAAAAAGTTGTTTTTACACTTAATCCTAACGCAACTTTTAGCGATGGTTCTAGAATTACTGCTGACGACGTGGTTGCATCATATAAAATTTTAGTCTCTTCAGGATCACATCCTAGGTACATTAATTATTATAAAGATATTTTGGCTGTGCAATCAAATGCTTTGCATACGGTCGAATTTATACTTCGTAATAAAAATCCCGAATTACCATTCATCATAGCGACTACTATACCTATTTTTTCTAAGCAATGGATTGCTGATGGAGTAGTGAGCACATTATCAAACAAACAACCAATTAGTTCAGGTGCGTATCTTGTCGATAAGTATCAATTTGGTAAATTTATTGTTTATAAAAGAAACGAGAACTATTGGGCTCGATCATTGCTAGTTAGGAACGGCATGTTTAATTTCTCTAAAATTACATTCAAGTATTTTAAGGACCCAACCATTGCGTTACAAGCCTTACAATCTGGCGATATTGATTGGATAAGTGAATCTAATTCAAAAAGATGGGCTACCGCATATAATCGAGGAGGATTTATCACAAGTTCGTTAGTTGCTAGAGAGTTCCATTATGATAACAATGCAGGCATGCAAGGGTTTAGTTTTAATTTACGAAAATTAAAATTTCAAAATAAAAATGTCCGAAAAGCAATTGCGTTGTTATTTGATTTTGAATGGGCAAATCGACATCTTTTTTATAATCAGTATGTTAGATCTGCTAGTTATTTTAGTAACAGTATATTTGGTGCAAAATCAAATATTCAAATCCCAGAATCAATAAAAAATGAATTTGGCAATGAAGTATTGTATGATTCTGCGTATTATGAAAAAATACTTTCTTCAGATTTTGAAAACAGACTCAAAGAATCTTTACGACTAATGGAAGATGCAGGAGTAAAAAGCATGAATATTGAATTACCACTTGTGCAAGGTGGTTTTGAGAGAATACTTCACCGTTATGCGTATTATTTATCACTTATTGGTGTAACGCTTCGATATAAAGTTTATGATTTTGCTCTCTATCAGCAAAAAATAAATAAATTTGACTATGATATGCTTGTAGTTACTTTTCCATCTGGCGAGCGACCGGGTAATGAGTTGTATAACTATTTTCACTCCAAATCTGTAAATATTGAAGGTCAGGATAATTATACCGGTATAAGCAATACGACTGTAGACAGATTAATCGATATTGTGGTTAGGTCGAATAATTCTTCGGCACTTCTAAAATCTACAAATTTACTTGATCGTGTGCTTATGAGTCAATGGTTGGTTGTACCCAACTGGTATTTAAATTATCATCGGGTTGCCTATTCCAGTTCACTTAAACATCCTAGTGTGTTACCTAAATATTATAATGCGTTAGAATGGATGCTTACAACTTGGTGGATTGAGAAATGACACTAATTAAGTATGTGGTAATTCGTATTTTATTAATGATTCCAACTTTGTTTGGAGTAATATCCATAACATTTTTGATAATACAATTTGTTCCAGGCGGCCCTGTCGAACATTATCTAGCAATGCAAAAGTTGAACGCCACAGGCGAAGTTTCTACCGCACTAACTTCTAAAAATAAAGTTATTGAATACCAAACTATAAGTGAAGAACAAGTTGAAGCCATTAAAAAAATATATGGATTTGATCAACCTTTATTAACTCGCTACGCAGCAACGGTAAAAAATTTAATTTTATTTGATTTTGGAGTATCTTATTATCAACAGGGTTCTGTCGCTTCTGTGATTCTTACGAAGCTACCTGTCTCAATTAGTTTGGGTGTGTGGACTTTCTTACTTACCTATTTATTTGCAATCCCTTTAGGAATTTCTAAAGCAATTCGTGCTGGATCTGTGTTCGACAACGCTAGCACAACTTTATTGCTTATCATGTATTCAGTTCCGGGATTTATTCTAGCGATTGCTCTTATTGCGTTATTTGGAGGAGGGGGAGCGCTACCGTTATTTCCTTTAAGAGGAATCACATCAGATAACTGGGAAGAGTTAACCATGATAGGTAAGCTCCTTGACTATCTTTGGCATATCTTTCTTCCTATTGTATGTTTGTCGTTATCGGGCTTTGCTTTTATTTCTTTGTTAACTAAAAATTCAATTTTAGATGAAGTTGAAAAACAATATGTTTTAATTGCAAGAGCAAAAGGTTTAACAGAGTCTAAAGTATTTTATAGACATTTACTTCCAAATGCATCTATTCCGATTTTAACTGGTTTTCCAACTCAATTTTTATTTGCATTTTTTTCTGGTAATTTACTCATTGAAATAATATTCTCACTTGATGGGTTAGGGTTGTTGGGTTATGAGGCAGCCATTAATAGAGATTATCCCATACTACTTGCACTCATCTTTCTTTTTTCTATCGTTGCATTAGTGGGAAAGCTTATTACCGATATTCTGTATATAATAGTCGATCCAAGAATAAATTTTAATAGTCACAAATAAAATGGATCGGAAAAATTTATTTCAGAAATTTAGAAAGAATAAATACGCTCTCGGCGCCAGTATTATTGTTTTACTACTATTATTTTTTAGTTTACTTTCCGAATTACTATGCAATGATAAACCTATTGTAGTCTATTATCAAGGCTCTCTATTTTTTCCAGTTTATATTCATTATGAACCAAGTACGTTTTTATTGAATTATAAAGAAATCGATTATCAAAGTGAGCAGGTAAAGTCACTTTGGCAACAAAATGGCAACTGGGTGATATATCCTCCAATTAAATTTTCTTATAATTCAGTAAATAATTTAAATAATAATCCTTTCCCATCACCACCATCAAGTATAAACTTTCTTGGAACTGATGATCGAGGGAGGGATGTGCTTGCGAGAATTTTATATGGTGTGAGATTAAACATATTATTTGCATTAGCAGTTACTATAGTATCAGCGCTTATCGGGGTATTCTTAGGTGCTGTACAAGGATACGCAGGAGGTAAGTATGATCTAATTATTCAGAGATGCATTGAAGTGTGGTCTGCGCTTCCAGAGCTGTATATATTGTTGTTAGCGTCCACATTATTTGATTCATCATTATTGATTTTATTTATAATTCTTTCCCTTTTTTCTTGGATTAGTTTTAATGATTATGCCAGAGCAGAGTTTCTAAGAATTAAACAAAAAGAATATGTACTTGCAGCCAAATCTTTAGGTCTTAGTCATATCAAAATCATAATGAGACATATACTTCCAAATACTTTGATTCCTATAATTACTCTCTTCCCATTTAGGCTTGGAGCAACTTTATTGGCACTTACCAGTTTAGATTTTCTGGGTTTGGGGGTGGGTGATTCGTACCCAAGTCTAGGTGAGTTGTTAAATCAAGCCAGAGGGCATATAGATGCTTGGTGGTTAAGCGCAACGTCGTTTACTGTGTTATTAATTTTTTTAGTTTCATTTGTGTTTATTGGTGAAGGAATTCGGGATGTATTTAAAGATGACTCACAACAATCTAATTAATATTAAAAATCTTAATGTGGTGGTAGAACAATCCAAAATCCCGATTCTACAAAATATTGCGTTTGAATTACAGTCTCAGGAATGGGTATCTGTTATTGGTGAATCTGGCTCAGGTAAATCCATTTTATTACGGTCTTTACTCGGACTTATCCCTTCTTCTATGAGCATGATCGGTGAGATTGCAATTAAGCAGGAAATATTTTTATCGCCAACGGTAAATCGATTGCAGTCGTTACGTGGGAAAGTAATAAATTTAATTGGCCAAGAGCCTTTAAGTAGTTTAAGTCCATTGATGAAGATTCAGTCTCAACTCACTGAAGTATCTCCTTTAAAAGCCACTCATGAAGAGTTAATTCATTTATTACTTACCGTTGGTTTGAAAAATCCTAAGCGAGTATTACAGAGTTACCCCCATCAGCTTTCTGGAGGTGAAAGACAGCGAGTTGCAATAGCAATCGCATTACATACTAAACCTTTACTTTTACTCGCCGATGAACCAACTAGCGCTTTAGATTCTGAAAATCAAAAAATATTTATTGAATTATTACAAAAACTTCGTGAGACAAATAATATTTCAATTATATTTGTCACACATGACATCATGTTAGCTAATTATTGCGCCGATAAAACTATGGTCTTATATAACGGATCAATTGTAGAGGTAACTAATCCAAAAGATATTATGCAGTATCCTAAACATCAATACACCAAAAAATTAATAAAATCAGTAAATGATTTTACAATACAAAAAACAAAATTACAATTTGATTGTACCGAGACTTTAGTTACAGTTTCAGATTTAACTGTAACTAAAAAATCAAACAACAGCCTATTTAGTAAATCAAAACATAACATAATTACTGATATTGCTTTTGAAATTTATCGGGGGGAGTCTTTAGGGTGCGTTGGTCCATCTGGAAGTGGAAAAACAACTATTGCTATGTGTCTTCTTGAACTTTGTAAGTACCGGGGGTCTATTAGCAGAGCAGAAAATAAAAAATCTGAGCGGATGATTACTCAAGCCGTATTTCAAGACCCTCATGCTTACTTATCCCCTAAAAGAACAGTATATCAATCTTTATTTGAAGCTTTGGAACAAAAGCCCATTAAAGTTTCAGAAAGAGAAATTGAAAATCAAATATCGAAAATATTTCAACAGGTAGAATTATCTTTGCATCTGATTACGCGTTACCCAAGTGAACTATCTGGTGGGCAAAAACAAAGAGTCGCAATTGCACGTGCCTTACTAACTAATCCGGACCTTATCATACTCGACGAACCAACTAGCGCGCTAGATAGTTTTGCTGGATTTGCTATAGTTTCATTGTTACAAGAAATTAGAAAAGAAAATAGGCTTAGTTATTTTGTCATAACCCATGATCCAAAAATAGTGGCTGCGTTATGTGATCGCGTAATTACTATTACTGGTCAAGGTACCTTAGTGCAGTCTGGAAAATAAGCTTGTACAATTTGGTAGTAACACGTATATAAAGATTCTAAATCGCGCAATAGTATTTGCTCATTGGGTTTGTGTATTGTTGCATTTGGAGGACCTAGTTCAATTACAGGAATTAATTCATGTGATAGAAATCTACCATCAGATGTACCGCCACTAGTACTCAAAATCGGATCTTTTTTAGTTACACTTTTAACTGCTGAAGAAATTAATGAGATGGCTTTTTTGTTAGTTGTTAGATACGGAAGACTTGCTCTAGTCCATGATGTGGTAAGTATGTCTTGAAATGGTTGAAGATGCCTTGAAATTATTTCCTTAATTTGTACTTCAGTATATGCTGGCGAAAACCTAATATTAAATTCTATTGTTGCAGTTGCAGGTATAACATTTCTTAAGCCTTTATTTCCTGCATACACTGAAGTACATTGAAGTTGTGTTAAATCAAAAGACTCACAAGGAAGATCAAACACTATTTCACATAAAGCCTGCAATGGCTTTACTGATAGAATTATTGGATTTATTGTTAAATCTGGGTAAGCAACATGGCCAGGTTTACCTTTAACAATGATTGTTGAGTTAATAGATCCCCTTCTTCCAATTTTAATTGTATCTCCACTCGATAAACTCGCAGTCGGCTCTCCAACAATAGCAAGCTCTATAGTAAACCCCTGAGTAAGTAATGATGAAATCGCAAAACGTACCCCATCTATTGCATCCCCTTCTTCGTCGCTGGTAAGTAATAACGCAATATTTTTATCAGAATCATTGAATTGTTGGAGAATTTTAATCATAACAGATACGCTCCCCTTCATATCTGCAACCCCTCTCCCGTACAGCGTATCATCATTAATAGTTAGAGTGAATGGATCGCAATTCCAAAGTTCGAGTGGGCCTGGTGGAACAACATCAGTATGCCCAACAAATAATAGCAATGGTTTATTTTTATCTTTGAAAAACAAAGTGTTTGTAACGGCATTTTTAGAAACATCAATATAGGTGTATCCGCTTTTCGTAAGTTGATCTGCAATGTATTGTTGACAGCCTGCGTCATCAGGCGTGATTGATGATAATTTTATTAGTTGCGTAAGATGACTAATTATTTCAGTTGAGACATTCATCATTACGTAGTGTTAATACTTCAGCTTTAGATTTTGTAATTAGAATTGTATGTTCCCATTGTGCAGATAGTGTCCCATCTTTGGTAACCACTGTCCAGTCGTCTTCAAGTACCATAACATTTCTTTTGCCAATATTTAACATTGGCTCTATTGTAATTGTCATGCCTTCATAGAGCATTTCCCCTTCTCCCGCATTGCCAAAGTGTAAGACATTTGGATATTCATGGAATTTTCTCCCAATACCATGTCCACAATATTCCTGAACTACTGATAATCCTTGAGAAGCTGCGTACCTTGATATTACATCTCCAATATCACCTATTCTGGCTCCATGTTTAGCTTTTTTTATTCCTAGCCAAAGAGCCTTGTATGTATCTTCGATTAGTTTTTTTGATTTTTTAGTTGGAGTCCCTACTGTGAACATTTTACTTGTATCTCCATGGAAACCTTCAAAGATTACCGTTACATCTAAATTTACAATATCTCCATTGGCCAATTTTTTTTCTGACGGAATGCCATGGCACACTTCTTCATTTATGGAAGTGCAAATAGATTTTGGAAAGCCCTTATAGTTTAAAGGTGCCGGTATAGCATGTAGTGTTTTTGTTATGTAGTCATGACATCTGTCATTTAGTTCATTAGTGCTAACACCCTCTATTACATACTGCCCAATCATTTCTAATGTCTGAGCTGCCATTTTACCTACTCTTCTCATGCAAGCAATTTCTTCCTTGTTTTTAATGTAGTTATTCATTTCCAAGTCATTTTACTGTATAATAACCAAGGAAAAAATCTCTCAAATATGGAATTATCAATTAAAGAACTTTTTGACGCTGGTGTTCATTATGGCCATAGAACCAGTCAGTGGAATCCTAAAAATGCAAATTTTATTTATGGATCTCGAAATAAGATTCATATTATAGATTTAGATAAAACTAAATCCTCATTTGAGTTAGCAAACAAGGCAATTTATCAAGAGGCTTTAGCGTTTGGAACCATACTTTTCGTAGGCACTAAACATGCAGCGAGAGTTTCTATTGAAAATGGTGCAAAAAAATGCGAAATGCCATATGTTTCAGAACGATGGTTAGGTGGCATGCTGACAAACTTTCACACTGTCTCAAAATCAATTTCAAAGTTAAAAAATATAGAAGAAAAAATTCAAGACATTAATTTTATCCAAAAAATCTCTAAAAAAGAATTATTAGTACTCACAAGAACAAGAGATAAACTTAGAAAAGGTTTAGGTGGTATTAGTGGTATAGAAAAGTTACCTAGCATGGTCTTTGTAATTGATGTTGCGCATGAGAATATTGCAGTTAGCGAAGCGGTAAAGTTAGGCATACCAGTTGTTGGAATTGTAGATACAAATAACCATCCAAAAGGTGTGGACTATGTTATTCCAGGTAATGACGATTCTTTACGATCAATCGAACTGTATGTCCAGATTATTGTCGATACTATTTTACAGGCTAAAAATGACCGTGTTCAAAACACCATTGCTCAAGAAGAGTCAAAAATAGTACAATAAAATGGAAATACGAAGTGAGCAGGTTAAACAGTTACGACAGATTACTGGATCTGGGATTATGAACTGTAAGCAAGCACTCACTGAGTGCGATGGAAATATTGAACTAGCTATAGAGTTCCTTAGAAAAAAAGGGCAAGCAAGTGCCGAAAAAAAATCTAGCAGAATTGCCTCAGAAGGTAGAATTGAAATTAGCTCTAGTGACTCACAAATTGTAATGGTGGATTGCAATTGTGAAACAGAATCTGTTGCAAAACTTGATGAATTTTTGCTATTTTGTTCGCATGTCGCTAAGTTAATTCTTAAGCACAAACCATGCGATCTTTCAGATTTACTTGCGTTACCCTATTCTGAAAATTCGCCAGAAACTATTGAGCAAAAAAGAACTTCATTAATTGCAACAATAGGTGAGAATATTATTATTAGGAGATTTGTTTTAGTTGATAAACGAGGAATTGTTGATACCTACGTCCACGGATCAAAAATTGGATCAATAGTGATTTTAAAATCTGGAACTGAAGCAGTTGCGCACGAATTAGCTCTACAAGTTGTTGCCACAAACCCATTATTCGTTTCTAGCGCAGACGTGCCAAAAGAAGTTATTGAAAATGAAAAAAATATTGCAATTGAGCAGATGGCTGGTAGCAATAAACCACCTCATGTTGTAGAAAAAATTGTTGAAGGAAAAGTCTCAAAATGGGTTTCTGAAATTAGCTTGCTCTCCCAACCTTATATTAAGGATCCCCAAAATTCGGTTCAAAAATATTTACTTGCCCAAAATGCAACTCTTGATTCTTTTTACAGAATGCAAGTGGGTGAAGGTATTGAGAAAGAGGTTTTGGACTTTGCTACAGAAGTAGCTAATCAAGTCAAGTCATTTAGTACAAACTAATATGCGAATATGACTTCTACCCAAGTCAACGATTTATATAAGCGGGTGGTATTAAAAATCAGTGGTGAGTCCCTTTTAGGAGGACTTTCATTTGGTATTGATGCGCACAAACTAACTAGTATTGCTAAAGAGGTTTCGATTTTGCGAGAAAACAATATCGAAGTAATAGTAGTGATAGGTGGTGGAAATATTTTTAGAGGAGTACAGTTATCTACAATTGGTATTTCAAGAGTTATTGCCGATCAAATGGGAATGTTAGCAACAGTAATAAATGCATTGGCACTAGATGAGTCATTTAAGAAAATTTCAATCCCCTCTCGAGTTTTATCTTCCATCGGAATTCATGAAATGTGTGACACTTATTCTCAACGTCACGCTTTACGATGTTTAGCAAATGGCGAGATCGTTATTTGTGCTGCTGGCACGGGGAATCCTTTTTTTACTACTGATTCTGCTGCAAGTCTGAGAGCAATAGAACTTCAGGCTGATATCATGCTGAAAGCAACAAATGTTGATGGTGTTTACTCTGCAGATCCTAAAATTAATAAAAATGCAAAAATATTTTCAAAAGTAAGTTACGACTATGTAATAGAGCATAAACTTTCTGCTCTTGATTCTACAGCTGTTGTTATGTGTAGAGATTATAAAATACCTGTAAAAGTTTTTAATATTCATTTTCCAAACCATATTTACCAAGCAGTGTTCAACAAAAATTTTGGGACTCTAATAGGAGATTTTAATGAGCCAGCAATTTGAAACAAATGCGTTGCAATCAATGAAAAAGGTTCTAACACAATATGAGCAAGAATTACTTAAAATAAGAACGGGTAGAGCTAGCGCATCGTTATATGATGGGATTATGGTTTTAATCTATGGCACCAAGGTTCCACTAAAGTCAATTTGCAAGATGCATGTTGAAGAGGGAAAAACTGTTGTGATTGTTCCATTTGATCGACAAAATTTATCAGCAATAGAACGAAGTATAGTTGATCAAAAAATTGGAATTACTCCTGCAGTTATAGGAGATCAAATTAGAATGACAAACCCTCCTTTGACTGAAGAGAGGAGAAAAGAATTCGTGAAATCTGCAAAATCTATTGCTGAACAATTTAAAGTGCAACTCCGAACAGTTAGAAGAGACGTCTTGGAGATTGTAAAACAATCTGAGAAAGAGAAGGTTCTAAGTCAGGACGATGTAAGAAATATCGAAAATAAAATACAAAAAATCCTAGATCAACAAATAGCTGAAATTGATTCCAAACTTCAGCATAAAGTTAAAGAACTAACTACTTTTTAGCTTTCAATCTGCGAGCAATATTTTGCATGTAGCGATTATAATGGATGGTAACGGAAGATGGGCACAACATAATTCGTTACTTAGAAGTGAAGGACATGTCCAAGGAGTTTTAGTTGTTCGCTCTGTAATTTCTACTGCAATTAGTGTAAAAATTAAACATCTAACGTTATTTGCATTTAGTATAGAAAATAACCAACGTCCACATCCCGAAGTATTGGCAATTTGTAAATTACTTGTTGATACTATAGCTCAAGAAATACCTCAATTAGTAGCTCAAGGTATTAAAATTAAGTTTATAGGTGACCTATCAATACTAAGCGACCTAGATCAATCTGAACTAAGTAAGGTTGTCCAAATTACCAGCAATGGTACCAATTTAGATTTAACCATTGCATTTAATTATAGTGGCCGTTGGGATATCTCTCAAGCTATCTTGCGTGCGACAAATGAAAAATTTATAAATCCCTCAGAGTTAGAAATAAGAAAATTATTACCTTCTTCCGCTATTCCAGATATAGATTTATTAATTAGAACAGGAGGTTCAAAACGAGTTAGTAATTTTTTATTATGGCAGTTAGCCTATAGTGAGTTATATTTCACAGATATATTGTGGCCTGAATTTAATGAAATTGAATTTACTAAAGCAATTCAATGGTATAGCAAGCAAACAAGAACTTTTGGCAAAATATTATAATTCAATTATGAGCGAGTTAGCAAAGCGAATCATAGGTGCAGCAGTCTTCACTTTTATTTTTCTTTTAATTATCTACTTTAAATCTACGTTATTAACTGGATTATTTTTATTAACCGTACTCTTTATACTTTTATTTGAGGTAAGCGCACTTGTAATAAAAAATAATATGCAGATACAAAGTAAATTATTTTTATTATTTTTTATATATTCATGGATCACCTTGTCGGTATTCTGTATCGGAATATTATTACTTGGTAATATAAAACAAGCACTTGGTCTTTTTGCCTTAACAATTTGTTGTGATGTGATGAGTTACCTAGGAGGAAAAAGCCTTGGTCGTCGAAAGTTGGCACCGTTTATTAGTCCTGGTAAAACAGTCGAAGGAGCAATAATTGGTATCGTAAGTACAGTTGTGTTAGTTACTATAATTTTAATGTCTCTAAATAATGTTGCTTTTTCTTATGTTGTTATGTTTAAAGTTTTATTTTTGGCAATTATTGCTGTTGTAGCAGATTTATTAGAAAGTTTATTAAAAAGGATGGCAAATGTAAAAGATAGCGGAAAATTATTTTATGGTCATGGAGGTTTTTTAGATAGATTTGATAGTCTAATTATTGTTGCTCCACTTTACTTCTATTTTTTTATCTGACCCAATTACAATATGACACAAACTGAGTTATGTATTTCCATTTTAGGCGCAAGCGGATCTATTGGCGTGCAAACAATTGAAGTAGTTCTAGCCAATCAAACAAGAAAATGTTCAATTGAACTTTTGTCAGTACATAAAAATTGGAATGCTTTAAGCCATTTGTTAACCAAGGTAGCTCCAAAATATTTAGCTGTCACACATCAAAATTCAGTAGAGCCTTGCAAGCAATTGATTAAACAACTAAATTTAACTTGTCAGATAGTTACCCAACAATCTGAAATACTAGATATATGTTCCGCTAGTCATGTAACTCATATTATTTGCGCTACCAGTGGGATTGATTTTCTTCAATTATATTACCAGTTAGCGCTTAGAGGCAAACATCTATTGATTGCAAATAAAGAGTCATTAGTTGTTGGTGGGAGTTATTTTATTGATGCAGTTAGACTTGGAAAAGCAAGAATAACACCACTTGACAGTGAACCACATGCTATTTATCAATGTATTAACAATGCTCTATGGAGAAGCTGTTTAAAGAGCTCCCCTGAAATTGAGACAGTTACCATTACAGCAAGTGGTGGCCCTTTTGTTTCGTTATCAAAATCAGAACTTGAGCATGTAAAAATAGCAGATGCTTTAAATCATCCTACATGGAAAATGGGTAAAAAAATATCTATCGATTCAGCCACCTTAATAAATAAAGGCCTTGAAATAATTGAGTGTTGCCGTTTATTTACTTTGAAACCAAATCAAATAAAGACTTTAATCCACAGGCAAAGTCTGGTGCATGGATTTGTATCTTTTGTTGATGGAAGTGTATTGATTAACATGTATTATCCAACCATGAAAATACCTATAGCCTATGGAATATTTGAAACACGATTAAATAATTCAGATAAAAAAAGCATCACCGTTGAAGTGTTAAACTCTATGTGTTTTGAAGAAGTGGATCAAATTAGATTTCCATCTATCACACTTTGCTATCTGGCTCTTGCAAATGGTGATTGTTCAACTGTCGCGTTAACTGCAGCCAATGAGATTGCTGTTGATTCATTTTTAAGTGGTAAAATACCATTCAATGCAATCATTCCAATCATCGAAAGGGTAGTAACTGATACCAATAAATCAGTAACAAGTTTTATAGATTTGATCGAACTTTATAAAGAAACCCTTGCTAAAACCGAAGAAGTTGTAAAAAAAGTAAGATAAAATATGCGTTTAATTTTTTTAACTATTTCCCTAATATGTGTGCTAAATCCAGCATTTTCAAATGCTGAGAGTTTTGAATATAACTCAATTGTTTATAGAGGGAACGTTAGAATTCCGACCTCTTATTTAGAGACTTTGGTTGGTTTACCAAAAAGAGGTGTTATTAATAAGCAATCTTTAGGTTCTTTAATTCAAAAACTATATTCGCTTAAGTATTTTGAAGATATTATTATTAAACATGAAAACTCCATTCTTTATATTGAACTTCAAGAAAGACCTACAATAGTTGGTGTTGAAATAAAGGGCAATAGTCTCATAGAGACTAAAATTCTAGAAGAAAATCTAAAAAATGCCCAAATTGCTAAGGGTGAAATATTCAATAAAAGTATTCTTGAAGTAATTGGTAAAGAAATCAAAAAAGCTTACTACAACGAAGGAAGATACAATGCAAAAGTTGACTTAGAGATAACAGATATTGGCCAAGGTGGTAAAAAAATTATTATACAAATAACAGAAGGGGATCCTGCCATCATTAAGAGGATTAACATAATCGGGAATAAAAATTATACAAAATCTAATTTACTCGAGTTATTCTCTTTACAAGTTGCTGATATTCTTGATCCTGCAAATAAAAATAATCGATACTCAAAGAGAAAGCTTGAAGGTGATATTGAAGCTCTAAAATCATGGTATCTTGATAATGGTTTCCTGCGTTTTAAAATAAAATCAACCATTGTAACTCTTACTCCGGAGCGGGACGGGCTTGAAATTTCTATTACTCTCTTTGAGGGTGATCGATATACGGTGGAATCAGTTGATGCTATTTTAATTAACTATGAATCGTCTGAGTTTTCAATAAATGATTTGCATAGGTTTATATATATTAAAAATAAAACATATTTTTCACAACGACTACTAACATTAAGCACTAATGCAATAAATTCTTTACTTTCTGATATGGGATTCGCTTACTCAGAAACAAAATACACAAGCATTTTAGATGAGAGTAGTAAATCTGTCCGGTTAAAAATTATAGTAAATCCTGGAAGTAAAATAATTGTTAGAAGAATTACTTTTGCTAATAATAATTCTGTTATTGATTCTGTATTGCGTAGGGAAATGAGACAGTTTGAAGGTGCGCCTTATTCCAAAAGCTTGCTTGAAAGATCAAAAGAACGATTACAACGGTTAACCTATCTCTCTGAGGTTTCATATACTCTAGATAAAGTACCAGGTATTTCTCATCTCGTGGATGTTACATTTACTGTTCAAGAGAGACAGTCTGGAAATTTCTCTTTTCAGGTTGGATACTCACAGGCAAATAGATTAAATTTAAATTTTTCTTTATCGCGGGATAATTTTGTTAATACAGGTGACTCGATTTCATTATCATTGGGGTTTAGCCAAGTCCAGCAGCAAGCTAGCGCATCTTATAGAATTTCATATTTCACTGAAGACGGAATTGATTTTATTACTTCAATCTCAACATCTAAAATTAATGTGGCAAAATACTCAAGCACAGTTTCTACAATCGTCCCATACCTTTTAGGAAGTTCGGTTTTCAATTTTGGATGGAGCATCCCAATAACTGAATATTCAAGTTTTACCGTGCTGCCTGGCTATAAAGATCAAAAGTTATCAGCGGCTGGATCAACTTCAGACCAATTTAGTAATTATGTACTCACGTATGGCAATACGTATAAATATTTAACGCTAGGGTTATCGTATTCACATGATACTAGAAACAGGACTTTATTTCCAGACATTGGTTCTCAATTCAGTTATAATTTTTCGCTTTATCATTCAAACACCAATCCTTCGTACTTGAAACATTCTTTAGATTTTAAGTATTACCAGCCGTTAGGTGAAAGAATTGTTTTGTTAACAAAACATTCTGTTACTCAAGGATTGCTTTACTCAAATATTAAAAGAAATCAGTACGGTGAAAAATTAGATGAACTTCCAATTTTTGATAAGGAATATTTGGGTGGTATTTCAAATCTAAGAGCCTATGAACCATATGGATTAGGTCCAAAAGATGTTTTTGGTAACTCAATTGGAGGTGATTTTTCACTATATAGCTCATTAGAAATTTACTTTGATCCTAAAAAACCTGCGATTGGTAACGCTCCCCCAAGTGAAAACCCTTTACGAATTGTTGCGTTTATCGATGCTGGAAATTTATCTTCAAAATACTCTACATTTAATTTTGCCACTTTAAGATACGATATTGGTATTGGAATGGTATGGGTAACGCCAATCGGACCTCTGTTATTTAGTTACGCTAAACCGTTAAAAAATTACCCAGAAGATAAAGCAAATATCCAAGAATTTCAATTTTCCATTGGGTCAGGATTTTAATCAGTATTATTTTTCTATTGTATACTAAAATCAATGCAAAGCTATACTTTGAATGAATTAGCTCGAATATGCAACCTAGAGCTAAAAGGTAATAATACAGATTCAGTAATTATTGAATCAGTGACAAGTTTAACCAGTGAAAAAAAGAACGCACTTGGATATATTGAGCATGAGAAATTTTATTCACTAGCCCAAAATTCAAAAGTTGCCGCAATCCTTATTCCTAAGGAATTAAAATACTATAGCTTTATAAAACCGGTCTTGATAAGTGAAAATCCTGTAATTGATTTTATCAAAATATCAAACCTGTTTCTACCAAAATTAACAAAGTCTGGTATCCATCCTTCAGCCATCATTTCTCCAAGTGCAATAATCGGAAACAATGTTTTTATAGACCAAGGTGTTTTTATAGGTAATAACGTTGTTATCGGTGATTCTACTTTAATCTACGCTTCATCTTGGATTGGTGATAATGTATGTATAGGAAAAAATTGTTTAATACATCCATTTGTAGTGATTGCTAACTCAATACTTGAAGATGATATTGAAATATTTTCTCATGCTGCTATTGGACTTGATGGGTTTGGCTTTAAGTTTGATGGGTCTAAGTGGCTAAAAGTTCCCCACTTTGGATCTGTGAAAATTGATTCTGGATGTAGTATAGGAAGTTATTCGTCTATTAATCGTGGCACTTATGAAAACACTGTAATTAAAAAAGGTGTTAAATTTGATGCACATGTGCATATTGCGCATAATGTCGAAGTAGGTGAGCACACAATTTTAGCCGCTTATTCAGCAGTTGCAGGAAGTTCAAAACTTGGTGATTACTGTACTTTGGGGGGGAGAGTGATTGTTGCTGACCATTTACAAATTTGTTCCCATGTCACTGTTTTATTCGGTAGTGTTGTGTCGAGAAGTATCCGTGTGCCAGGAGTGTACGGTGCTCATATCCCTGCTTTACCCTATCGACAATGGCAGAGAGTTTTTATTTCAATTATTAAAGCTTTTTCTAAAGATGTAAAAGAATTATAATGTAACTACTATGAGCTCTAGATTTGATACAACCAATGAAATACTTGGCATTGAAAAAATAGTGAAATACCTACCACATCGTTATCCTTTTTTGTTAATTGATAGGGTAGTTGAGTTTATAGCTAGTGAAAAAATTGTAACTCAAAAAAATATTAGTTTTAGTGATCCGGTACTTCAAGGGCATTATCCAGGTTTTCCAATTTATCCTGGCGCTTATATTATGGAGGCCATGGCGCAATCTTCTGCCTTGTTAGCAGCTATGTCATGGGACACAATTTCAAGCAATGAATTTTTACTCTTAAAGGTCGATGATTTAAAGTATAGAAGATTAGTTAGGCCTGGTGATGTAATGTTTTTTGAGGTCACGTTACAAGGTAAGCGACATAAGCCTCCATTTTTATTTTTTGCAAAAGTCTATGTAAATGACTTACTAACTGCAGAAGGTAATTTATTATGTACGGTTAGATAAAATGGGATTTATTCATCCAACTGCTGAAATACACCCAAAAGCCGAATTAGGCGAGAAGGTTTTTATTGGTCCGCATTGTTATGTGGGTAGGAATGTTCAAATTGGTAACAACACAAAACTGCTTTCTCATGTGGTGATTAATCCAGGTACTATTATTAGAGAGAACAATTGTTTTCATCCTTTTTCAACAATAGGTGGCGATCCTCAAGATCTTAAATATAAAAATCAAAACACATACCTGATTATTGGTTCTGGCAATGTTATTCGTGAGAATGTAACTATTCATAGAGCGACTGGAATAACGTCAGATAGAACAATTATTGGCGATAATAACTTATTAATGGCTGGCGTCCATATTGCCCATGATTGTGTAGTTGGAAATGGAAATATATTTGCCAATAATGTCGGTTTTGCTGGACACTGCACTATTTGTAATTTTGCCGTCATAGGTGCTTTTAGCATTTTTCATCAATTTATAACAATTGGATCTTACTGTTTTGTTGGTTTTGGATCTATAATTAGAAAAAATATTGCTCCGTACTCTAAAATTGCTGGGATGCCAGCTAAAGCAATCGGTATCAATAAAGTTGGAATGATGAGAAAAAATTTTCAACCAGAATTGATTCAAGCAATAAAAAAAGCTTCGAGAATTATACTCTCCAATCAACCGCTGGCGGTTAGAGTCGCGCATAGTGACTTGGTAGATTTATATAATTCTTACGATCAAGTTAAGCAGTTAGTTGATTTTGTTGTGGCATCGAAACAAGGTGTAGTTACTTTTCAGACAAGAAGAACTGAAGATATTGTTTAAAGCAATCTAATATTGTATGATTTGTGGGTGCGATGAAGTGGGTAGAGGGTGTCTAGCGGGACCAGTGGTAGCATCATCAGTTGTGTTGCCTTTTCCATATCCAAAAATTTTTGAAAAGATTAAAGACTCTAAAGCGCTTAGCCCAACGAAAAGAATTTATTACTTTAATCAAATATTAGAAAACGCAATTTCCTGGTCAGTTATTGAAATCTCACCCAAGATAATCGATAAAATAAATATTTTGCAAGCTAGTTTACTGGCAATGAGAAAATCTATCCAACTTGTTTATCAATCCGGAATTAAAGTTTATGTTGATGGGATTTTTTCCCCGCTTCCTGAAAATAGAAATATTATTCCACTGATTCGAGGGGATATGCTAGAACCTGCTGTATCTGCAGCTTCTATTGTCGCAAAAGTATACAGAGATAGAGTGATGTCAAAGCTTAGCTACTTTGAACCAAGATATCACTTCCATCTTCACAAAGGTTATCCAACTAAAAAACATAAAGAAATGATATCTAAATATGGAATATCTAAATATCATAGAGTGACATTTAGAAGCGAACGTTAAATAATGTTTGCGCACCTAAATGTTCATAGCGAGTACACTAAATCCGACGGTATTATAAAAATAGGCACATTAATAAAACGGGCAAAAGAGTTACATCAAGGCGCGGTTGCCCTCACAGATACTATGAATCTGTTTGGTTCGGTCCAATTTTGTAAAATTTCTAAAGAACAAGGCATATATCCAATTATTGGTTGTGATTTGATATGTAAAGGTATAAAAGAAAAAACTTTTTGTATTACTGCCCTAGTTATGAATCGTGACGGCTATCAAAATCTTTGCTCGCTACTAACAAATGCTTATACTCGATCTGATAATTTATACAAACAAATACCAATTGAAGACTTACTTGACAATCATTCCGGGTTATTTTTAATTTATAATCCATTAGCAGATCCATTTTCAATAAATATTTCACCACAAGCTATTTATTTAGATATTGACTCTGATGATATTTCAAGAATAACTAGTATTGTTGGCGATAATATGTCTATTGGATTTCCGCCACTTAACGCTTCTTGCTCAACCTATATACATTCTCAATTAGCAAGTCTAGCTAAAATTAATTCACTGCCATTAGTAGCAGTCAATAATGTGCGTTTTATTGATAGAGAAAGTTATTTAACTCATGAAATTAAAGTATGCATACAATCAAGTCAGCGTTTAAATGACTACTTAATCAACCCCTTGTTCAGAGATGAGCAATTTGTGCTTAGTGAAAATGAAGCTACGTTAATATATAAAAAATACCCTGAAGTTTTAAATAATATTTGTAGAGTAATTGCTCGTTGTAACTTCACTATTTATGAAAACACTAATGCACAATTACCTACTGCTGTATCTGTAAAAAAAGATGATATGAAGCAGCAATTAATTAATTTAGCAAATAACGAGTTAGAAAAATATTTAAATAAATATCAGGAACTTGCCATTGAGGACTATCAATCGAGATTGCAATACGAACTCTCGATTATTAATAACTTTGGTTTTGAAGGGTATTTTTTAATTGTACAAGAATTTATTGATTGGGCAAGAAAAAATAACATTATGGTCGGGCCGGGCAGAGGATCGGGTGTCGGTTCATTAGTAGCGTTTTGCCTTAAATTAACTAAAATTGATCCAATAAAGTACAATCTTTTGTTTGAAAGATTTTTAAATCCTGATAGGAAATCGTTACCTGATTTTGATATTGACTTCTGTCAAGAAGATCGAGATAAAGTGATTCAACATTTGTTGGATGTCTATGGAACAGTCCAGACTTCGCAAATTATAACTTTCGGCACTATGGCTGCAAAAGCCGTAATCAGAGATGTCGGTAGGGTTCTTGGTTTATCATATGGATATGTTGATTCAATTGCAAAATTAATACCTAATGAATTGGAAATTACATTAGGTGATGCGAAAAGCAAGAGTGTCGAATTTAATACCTTAATTACTTCTTCAGAAGAAACTAATAAATTATTTGAATACTCTACTCAACTCGAAGGTCAGATAAGAAACATTAGTAAACATGCTGGAGGAGTGGTGATTTCACCGCAACCTATAGTTAATTATACTGCGTTATATAGGGATGAAAAATCTAAATTAACTGTAACTCATCTTGATAAAAATGATCTAGAGTATATTGGTTTAATAAAATTTGATTTATTAGCAATTTCAATGCTTACTACAATTAAGAAAACAATTGTTTCAGTCAGGCAAAGATTGGGTAAAAACATTGAAATTGATGAAATACCATTAGACGACCCTAGGGTCTATGATGAGTTATGTTCAGGAAAAACCTTAGGTGTTTTTCAGTTAGAAGGAAAATCAATAACAACTAAGCTAAAGCAATTACAACCTTCTAAATTTGAAGAAATAATTGCTATTTTAGCCCTATATCGACCTGGCCCTCTTGATGCAGGAATGGTTGATTTATACATTGATAGAAAGCATGGCAGACAAACTGTTACCTATGAACACCCTGCACTAGAGCCTATCTTAAAAACTACTTTTGGTGTTATCGTTTATCAAGAACAGGTATTGCAAATTGCTAAAGTACTCGCCAATTTTACACCTGGCGAATCTGAATTATTACGAAACGCAATTACAAAGAAAAAATCAGAATTACTTGTTCATCTTAAAAATAAGTTCATAAATCAAATTGCATTAACTGTAAATAAAATAGAAATAGCCGAAAGAATTTATCAAGATATAGATAAGTTTACTGGTTATAGTTTTAATAAATCTCATTCTACTGCGTACGCACTCGTTGCGTATCAAGGAGCTTGGTTAAAAACTTATTATCCTATTGATTATCTTGCTTCATACTTAGATAATGAATCTAAAAAAATTGAATCATTTGTTGAGTTGATGCATCAAGATGAAATACAACGATTAACATTTTTACCTCCCTCAGTTAATAAAAGTATAAATGGTTTTGCAATTATAGATAGCACCACTTTGCAATATAGTTTCAAAGCGTTAAAAGGAATGGGGGATTTAGCCGGTGAGGCGATTATAGAGGAAAGAAATAAACATGGCGAGTTTACTTCGTTTACTAATTTTATAAAACGCGTACCTTTGAAAATAGTTAATAAGCGCTCTATCGAGGCGTTAATTCACTCAGGCGCATTTGATGAATTTAATAATAAACGAAAAGCATTATCTGATAAACTATCAGAATATATTCAATATGGAGCAACATCGCAACATCAAATTGCTATAAAACAAAATTCACTCTTTGATACTTCGCTTCAAAATGAACACCTTGAAGAAGGTTTAGAGTTGCAAAACTGTAGTGAGTACTCTCTCCATGAGTTAGCAGAAAATGAAAAAAATACTTTTGGCTATTATTTTAAAACGCATCCCTTACAAGAATACACAATCGTAAAAAATAATTTTAGTTTTATTACTCTAACTCAAATTGATTCACAAAATGACGAACAGGGGTTAAGTGCATTAGTATTGATACTTGATATGCAATCTATTTCCTTCAAAGATAATAAAAAAAACATTCAAAGCACTCAAAAGGGTAAAAATGAAACGAAGCATAAAGTATTTTTATCGATTGAGGATGATACAGGGCGTAGAGAATATAGAGCATCTCTAAATACCTTATTAAATCCAATGTCTGATTATATAAATAAAATAGCTGTTGTCACATTTACAAAAAGTAGCTATGATTTTTATAACAAGCAAAATTATGAATCATCTCTAACTTCTAAAAAAAATGTTAAGAATGTTGAATTATTTGAACATTGGGTTAGGAGGTTGAAATCTATTACATTTATGAGTGAGATTACGAATACTTCTGCTGTTGATCGTATTCAAAAAATTGAATCCTTTCTTTTACCAGTCAGTGAGGGTGCAATGGCAATTAATTTAATATTAGATTTAGGTACTGATATTGTCACAGTTCAATATAAGAAAAAAATTAGGCTAACCCCTATATTACTTTTAGAGCTATGCAATTTCACATTAACCAATGGTTTTAGCTTTGAAAAATGGGAACAGTGACAACTATTCAACAAGTAGGTTCGGTGTTTTTAGAATCTTTGCGCACCATTCAGTCATTGACCAATAATAAATACCAAAACTTTTTATTAATGATTAGTGGTGGAGTGGATTCTACTGTTTTAGTTGATTTATTTTATACCGCTAGTTTAGTTAATCATTCTTTCATAACTTTAATTCATGTTAATCACAATCTTCAAAGTAGCTCTGTGGAATTTGAGAATTATTGTACCGCAATTGCTCGTAAGTATAATTATAAGATTATACTTTGTAAAGGAACTGTGTCAAAAGGATCTTCTCTAGAAAACCAAGCCAGAAGATTGAGGTACAGTTTATGCAGTAATTATTTGGATTCCTCAACAATGCTTGTTACAGCCCATCATTTAGATGATCATTGTGAAACAATTGTGCAGAACTTAATAAGAGGTACTGGTATCAAAGGATTGGTTGGTTTAAGTTTATTTAAATATTCACCATTCCCAATTGCTAGGCCGTTATTATCTCTAGAAAAAAGTACGATCAAGGCATACGCTTTACAACGTTCTTTGTCTTGGATAGATGATCCTATGAATTCTGCTTTGATAAGTAAACGCGTAGCTTTGCGAGAGGAAATTATGCCTCGATTTGAGATTATTTATCCTCAATATAGAAAATCTCTGTTACGCTTAAGCACCATTTGTTCGGAAACCATCAGACATGAAGAACTCAATGCACATCAAGATATTAAAAATGCCACCGTCCTGCTATTTGGAAAATACCCTGTAGTGTCTTTATCGTTGCTATTTAATATGCCTACGGAGCGAAAAAATAACGCTCTTAGATTCTATATCAGACAATTCTGTGGAAATTATCCGACAACTAAGCAGTTTAATTCAGTTAGTCAATTCATAGCAACATCTAAAGATTCTTATGCTGAATTGTTAGTAGCTTCACAAAAGTTAATAAAGTGGAAAGAATATATATTATTTGAAAATCAACGATTCAGCAACACCACGCGTCTTGACATAACACCAGAGCTTTGTAGTGCTTTAATAAAGTGCCAGTTCCCACAGACAACGTACCTGCCGGAAAACTTAATACTAGTCCCAAGAAAGGGTGGTGAAAAAATTACTGATAGTTCTTTGAAAAGAAAATCGGTAAGAAATAAATTTCAACAATTAACCATTCCTCCTTGGGAAAGACAGGAATGTTTATTCTGTTATTTTAATGGAAATGCACTTATTATGATTGTGCATGAAAATTTTACAATGTACGATCAGCAGTGGTTGTTGCTAAATAATTTAATGTTACCATTTAAACCCATAACATTGGTAAAATACTTAAATATATCAACTCATGGCAAAACAGTCAAATAAAATTATTTTTATTACTGGAGGTGTAGTTTCTTCATTAGGAAAAGGCATTTGCACCGCTTCTTTGGGTGCCTTACTTAGCGCTCATGGATTAAAGATATCAATACTTAAAATGGACCCATATTTAAATGTAGACCCAGGTACCATGAGCCCGTTTCAACATGGCGAAGTTTTTGTTACTTCTGATGGAGCTGAAACTGACCTAGACTTAGGTAATTATGAAAGGTTTACAGGTGTGAAAATGTACAGAGAAAATAATCTTACTACTGGTCAAGTGTATTCTAC
The DNA here is from genome assembly GCA_030054035.1 of Candidatus Methylacidiphilales bacterium. Lineage (NCBI taxonomy): Bacteria > Pseudomonadati > Verrucomicrobiota > Methylacidiphilae > Methylacidiphilales > Methylacidiphilales bacterium. The sequence goes on along the minus strand of JASGCS010000001.1, from coordinate 337,808 downwards.
AGTAATCGCTAATGAACGAAGGGGTGATTATTTAGGAGCCACTGTCCAAGTGATACCCCATATAACAGATGAAATAATCAGTAGAATAAAAAAAAATGCTTCTTCAGTTGATGTATTGTTGGTAGAAGTTGGTGGTACTGTTGGGGATATAGAATCGCTACCATTTCTTGAGGCCATTCGACAGATATCTCTAGATCCTGAAATAGGTTTTCAAAATACTTGTTATGTGCATTTAACCTTAGTTCCACATTTGCATGCCGCTGATGAAGTTAAAACTAAACCAACTCAACATTCTTTATCCACTTTGCGCTCCATAGGTATTCAAGCTGATTTTGTCATTTGCAGATCAGAAAAAACCATAGATGACAGTAACTTAAAAAAAATTGCTATGTTTTCTAATCTTAATCCAAGTTCAGTTATTAGTATCGGGTATTATCAAACAATTTATGAGATCCCTTTAGCGCTTCAACAACAAAATTTAAACCGAGCGGTGCTCAATAGATTGAATCTTCCTCAGACTGTATGTAAAATCGACCCATGGATAGATCTTGTGAAACGCACAAAAAAAGTAAAAAACTCAATAGCTACAATTTATTTAATCGGTAAATATATTGATAATGGTTCAGCGTATTTATCATTAATCGAAGCTTTAAAACATGCTGGCTTAGTTACTGAAACAAATGTAAATATTGAGTCCATAGATTCTGAATCAATTACGAATGTAGAAATGTTATCTTTTTTACACAACAAAAAAAATATAGGAATAGTAATACCTGGCGGTTTTGGAATTCGTGGAATTATAGGAAAAAAACTTGCAATTTCGCATGCTAGAATTAATCACATACCTATTTTAGGAATTTGCTTAGGTTTGCAGTTAATGTTAATAGAATCTTTGCAGTCTAATGGTATTATTCCAGACGCAACTAGCACTGAGTTTGATCAGTCAACAACTTCCCCTGTTGTGAGTTTAATTAGCGAATGGAAAACCGAACATGGTATAAAAAAACAAACATTCAATAGTGATAAAGGATCGAGTATGAGATTAGGTTCATATAAGTGCAGATTAAAAAGCGGAAGCAAGATTCATGATATTTATCAACAGGATATTATTTCTGAGCGACATAGACATAGGTACGAAGTAAATCCATTTTATGAAAAAGAAATATCACAGTCGGGATTAATGATAACAGGTAGAGATGTGGATAATAATTTAATTGAAGTCATAGAAAGCGTAAATCATCCTTGGTTTGTTGGCGTGCAATTTCACCCAGAATTTCAATCCAATCCTTTTACTGGAAACGCCATTTTTAATAATTTTATTAAAACAATAGCTCAATCATGAATACTATTCCTTTTATGGTTGAAAAAAAACAATATCCTAATAAAATTGTAAAGGTCGACACTATTAATATTGGTAATTTGTCAAAGATTGTACTTATTGCAGGTCCTTGTGCGATTGAAAGTAAAGATTTGGCAATAGAAACAGCGGGTTATTTACAACAAGTAACTTCTAAGTTGAATATTTCATTTATATATAAATCATCTTTTGATAAAGCTAATCGCTCGTCACATCTCTCTCCTCGTGGTGTGGGAATAGAACATGGTTTATCAATACTTGAAGATGTAAAAAAAACTTTTAATATACCAGTCTTGACTGATGTTCATGAAGATTCTCCACTTGCAGAAGTTGCTTCAGTTGTCGATGTAATTCAAACCCCAGCGTTTCTTTGCAGGCAAACCAACTTTATTACGAGAGTTGCATCATTAGGTAAGCCAGTTAATATAAAAAAAGGTCAATTCATGTCACCTTGGGATATGAAACAAGTGATTTTAAAGATTATTGCAACTAACAACCATGATGTAATGGTATGTGAAAGAGGGGCATCTTTCGGCTATAACAACTTAATCAGCGACCCTCGAAGTATAACTGTCATGAAATCATTTGGATACCCGGTTATTTTTGACGCGACACATTCAGTTCAGCTTCCCGGCGCACAAGGAACTGCTTCTGGTGGGGTTCGTGAATTTGTACCAACACTTGCAAGAGCTGCAGTGGCTAATGGCGTAGCAGGTGTTTTTATTGAAACACATCCCGATCCAGTTTCCGCTTTGAGTGATGGTGCAAATGCCTGGCCAATGTATCAAATAGAAGAATTGCTAAAACAAATAATTGCAATTGACAATGTGATAAAAGATAAACAACACCATGAGTATTATTAATTCAGTCATTGGCTTGGAGATACTCGACTCAAGAGGAAATCCTACAGTAGAAGCTGAAATTCAATTGAAAAGTGGAGCGATAGGAAGAGCCTCAGTACCATCTGGAGCTTCAACTGGAAGCAAAGAGGCGGTTGAGCTTAGAGACACCGGCTCTAAGAGATTTGCAGGTAGAGGTGTTCTTCGAGCAGTATCGCACATTAACACAACTATTGCAAAGGAGATTAATAACAATCAATTTAACTTTCAATCTGAACTTGATACAATGCTTATTCAGCTTGATGGAACTACTAATAAAAATTCACTAGGCGCTAATGCTTTACTTGCCGTTTCACTAGCATTTGCCCGTGCTCAAGCAATGGAACTAGGTTGTGACCTTGCGTTACATGTATCAAAACAAGGTCCAATGAGTATGCCTATGCCTATGTTTAATTTTATTAATGGTGGTGCGCATGCAAATAATAATCTAAGTATTCAAGAATTTATGATAATTCCAGTAGGTGCACAAACTTTTTCTGAAGCGATTCAATGGGGTGCTGAAATTTTTTATGCATTAAAAAAAATTATTAATGATTTGGGTTATTTAACTACAGTTGGCGATGAAGGTGGTTTTGCACCTCCGCTTAGATCGAATCAAGAAGCGTTAAGCATACTTTGCCAAGCAGTAGAATTAGCAGGGTATTCATTAAAAAATCAAATAGCTTTTGCTTTGGACTGTGCAAGCACCGAATATTATAATGAGAATGAAAAAACCTATCAAATTGATCCTAACACACAGATTTCATCCGAACAACATGTTGACTATCTTTCAGAACTTTGTAATTTATATCCTATAATTAGTATAGAAGATGGTATGAGTGAACTAGATATTTTTGGTTGGAAACTACTTACATCGAGATTAGGTAGCACTACTCAACTTGTCGGAGATGATTTGTTTGTAACTAATGAAAAAATATTTCAGGAGGGAATTAATCAAAAGCTTGCAAATGCTATTCTTATTAAAGTAAATCAAATTGGGACATTAACTGAGACGCTTAACACAATCGCACTGGCTAAAAAAAATTCGTATAAAACAATCATATCTCATAGAAGTGGTGAAACAGAAGATACTTTTATCAGTGATTTAGCAGTTGGGATTGATGCTAAACAAATAAAAACTGGCTCACTTTCACGAACCGATCGAACCGCTAAGTATAATCAGTTATTAAGACTCGAGCGTAGATATAAAATTTCATTAGCCAATGATTTTAAGTAAACTAAAATTAGGGTATCGTGCATTGTTACAAGTAGCAACATCCCAAGTCTTCATCTTCTGGCTGTTAGTTTTGATTACTGTTGCTAATGTGTACCATATCACCTTAGGAAAAAAAGGTATTTTGTATACTGCAGTAGTAAAGAAAGAAATAGCGTCAATTGAACATACGATTTTGTCGTTACAAGATGAAATAAAAAAATTAAAAAATGAAATATATGCAATTCAATCCAAAAATAATCTTGATTTAAGATATGAAGATTACGCCAGAAGAAATTTAGGTATGGTGAAAAAAAATGAGCTTTTTATTCAGCTTTACAATCTCGATGAGCAACCAACTTCTAGACGCCCCTAACTGGGTGGTTATTCCAGCCTCTGGAATCGGGCAGCGTTTTTTAGCCAAGCAACCAAAACAGTATGTTGTTATTCACGATAAGGAAATTATTACACACACCATCCATTCATTAAACGAAATCTTTAGGCCAAGCAAAATTATTATTCCAATTTCTAAATTAGATAATAATTTCAGTAAGATAAAAAATATCCCTCCAAATGTCCACACTATAAATGGAGGTGTAACCAGACAGGATTCAGTTATGAATTCGCTTGAATATTTAAAGAATTTTGCTAAACCAAATGAATGGGTAATCGTCCATGATGCTGTACGACCTGTATTTTCTTGGGATCTTCGAGAAGAGCTCATTAAGATTGAAAACCATCCGTATGGTGGTCATTTTGCTATACCGATTACAGACGCTCTGAAAAAAATAGACTTAGATGGGGCGATTGTTCCAGTTAATCGAAGTGAATTTTATCTATCACAAACACCTCAAGTATTTAGATTTGAGCATTTATACCATTCACTTTCTTTAGCCTGCAGTCATAAGTTGGTTTTTGATGATGAAGTCTCCGCTATTCATTATGCAGGGTATCATTCAGTGCTTTTAACTGGTAGTGTTAAAAATATAAAGATAACATATCAACATGATATAACTATCGCTTCATTATACCTATGCGTGTAGGCCAAGGGTTTGATATTCATAGACTAGCCCCCAACCACCGTTTAGTTATTGGGGGCGTGTTTATAGATTCTGAGCTTGGTTGTGTTGCTCATTCTGATGGTGATGTTTTAATCCACGCAATTTGCGACGCACTGTATGGAGCAATGGGTGAAGAGGATATAGGATCGCATTTTCCAGATTCAGATATTAAATATAAGAATATGCCAAGTGAAGTTTTTCTTTTAAGTGCCACTCAATTGCTTAAAGAGAAAGGGTATACAATTTTAAATCTTGACACTACCATTATTATTGAAAAGCCTTCCCTTAAGCAATACAAAACCCCTATCAAAAATAATCTAGCAACAATTTTAAAAATCCATCAATCGTTAATTAGCATTAAAGCAAAAACTGCTGAAACGCTTGGACTAATTGGAAACAATCAAGCTGTCTGCGCGTTTGCGACATTGTTAATAAAAGATGCTGACTAATTTTCTCATTGTTGGTGTTCAAGGCTACAATCTAAGTCAAGTGGAAAAGAATATGTTGTCCCATCCTTCTGTGCTAGGGGTTATCCTTTTTTCGAGAAATTATAAAAACCCAGAACAATTAAAACAATTGACTTGTGAAATACATTTATTGCGTGCAAACTCACCCCTAGCTATATTTGTAGACCAAGAAGGAGGGCGTGTCCAGAGATTTAAAGACGAGTTTATCATTATTCCCCCAATGGAATTTTTGGTAAAATCTATTTCCACCTCGAGCCCATCGATAAGAGATTGTGCTTGGTGTATTTCTACCCAGTTAAGATATTATGGAATAGATGCTAATTTTGCTCCTGTGCTTGATTTACAACATAGCCGTTCGGTGATTATAGGCGATCGTGCTTTTTCTCGTGATCCTTTTATTGCCGGATCAAGCGCGCTTGAGTATATGCAAGGGATGATGCAGGCCGGTATGCCTGCTACCGGTAAACATTTTCCAGGCCATGGCTATGTAATTCCTGATTCTCACAATACACTTCCTGTCGATGAACGATTTTTACATCAAATCTATGCCGATCTACTACCATTTCAATTGGTCATTGCGAATCAGCTACCAATGATCATGACTGCTCATATCGTTTTTGATAAAATTGACTCATTACCAGTTACTCTCTCTCCTTGGTGGCTGTCATATTTTTTAAGAATAATCTGTTCATACCAAGGTGTGATAGTGAGCGATGATTTGGAGATGAATGCATTGGAAGGGTTTGGCACCATTGGTGATCGCATCAATCTAGCATTACAAGCAGGTTGTGATTGGCTTCTTGTATGCAACTCACAACCAACAATTGAATTAGCTATCCAGTTTTCTTCAACGCTGAAACCAAATCATAAACAGGAAAAAATGTTTCAATTCAAAGCAGCACTCGATCAATCAGAAATAAAAACTGATAGATTCTTAAAGACCAAAAAATTTATTTCTTCTGTTTCCGAGCAATACTCTTTTCGCTAATTATTTTATAAAGTATCCCGAATCTTGGATGGTCAAGATAATATAAATTGTCACTAGATATTTTCCTCGTTTCCTGGATATTGTAGATTTTCAGTCCTTGATCGGTAATTTTGCTAAACTGAAAGTTGTTAAACGCATGAAAATATTTACCCGATACCAACTCTACTGTGCCATGCAACTCATGGAGTTGATTTTTCTCAGAAACCAGTAAGCATTCTGAATTATCTGGAATAGGTCTATTTTCACCACCCATCGTCATACCGCTTGATATTTTTACAAGTTCAGTAGTTTCTGTTCCAAGCATTGTTACCTGCCATTGAAATTGGTCAATTAATCTGTACTGAGTGTTTTTTTGCAAGTTAATCAATGAATGGTTAAAGTCATTGAAAAAGAGCTCTATTTCAGGGCCAAATTCTTGGTTAATTTCCACATTCACATTAAGTGGAGCAGGGTTTGTGTCTGTCGTTTGATTTTGTGGTATTTGATTTTGTGGTAACTGTTGGCTACTTTCACAATAATGCAATTCATTTTCTTCAATGTCTCTATAGTCAAGATTACCTACATTTTCAAAAACTACATATTTACCATAAAATGTACTTTCTAGTTGGTTGGTATCAGCCGCCATGCATGGAATTGAGATTATGGCGAGGGTGAAAAAAAAGTAAAAATATTTTTTCATTTGTGTACAATTTACTATATAATATTCATAATTTTTGAGAGGGAATTTAAAATGGTATATCATATGAAAAATATTATAATGTTTTTGATGATTGGTTTTATAACTCAGTTATCATTTGCAAGTGAAGTTAAAAATGCAACTAACTCAATTGAAGAGGTTGTAGTTACAGCACTTGGAAGAGAAGTTTCACTACAAGGTGCGCCTGCTTCAGTACAGGTATTCACCCAATCAAAAATACAAGATAGTGGTATTCAAAAAGTAGGTGATTTTATTTCACTTTCTCCCGGTGTGTCCTTAGTTCATACTGCCGAAATCCAAGACACCCAAGTATCCATCAGAGGGCTTAATGGGGCTAGAGACTCTGAATCAAATTTTGCATTAGTAGTTGACGGGGTTTTGTTAACTAATCCGGGTGCGTTTAATCGTGAGTTAATCGATTTACAACAAATTGAAGTTTTAAAAGGACCTCAAGGTGCTCTATATGGTAGAAATGCAATTGCTGGGGCGATTATTATAAATACCGCAAAGCCTGACCCTTCAGGATATCAAGGTTCAACTAAAATAACTTTTGGTAATAATAACTCACTACTGCTCCAACAGGTTATTAACACACCATTCAGCGATGATTTCGCTGCTAAATTTGCTTTTAGTAGTAGAAAAACTGATGGTTTTTATAAAAATACCTATTTAAATAAAAAAGTTATTGATAATCTTAATGACGATAATTTCCTAGCAAGATTTACAGGAGTCATTTCAAGCGACACTACTGCAGATTTTAAAATTGGATTTGGTAAAGCCACTGGCCCAGCTATTAGTTTTAATGCTTCTGTACAATTACCCCAAGCATCTGCCTTTTACTCTTCAATAGGGAGTCCCGCAGCTCCTTTTTTATATGAAGATGTAAATTTACATAATTTTGATTATCAATCCAATATAGAATCTAAAAACAATTCTGACAATTTTAATTTTTCAATGAAATTTGATGTGGATACAGGAAATAATGAATCGTTTGTCTTCATGTTAGCATTTAACGATCAAAAAAATAAACTTTTAGCTGATGGTGCAAGTGCTGCGTTTTCTACTTACTTTGGCACTACTTCATGTCAGGACACTTCAGGTCAGGTTAATAGTGGTTTATTACCTTCGTTCCCTTTACCTTTTGGTACGGCTTCCACCTATCCTAATGTAGGTTTTTACCCCCCATATTCTGTAACTACTTGTGATGGATACCAATATCAACAAAGAGACCAACGAGATATAACATTAGACTTACGATATAAGTCTGATCCTTCACTTGATACATTATGGACGGTCGGAATGTCTATATATCAAATTAACCGCCATGTTATAGTTGCTCAAGGAGAGGACTTTGGCACTGGAGTACCATTCGAAGGGTTTAGCCCACAAACTGATTTGCTCTTTAATGATAAGTATAAAAGTGATGTTCTTGCCTTTTACACTTCATTGAATTTTAAAGTAGATACCACATTTGATATTTTAATGGATTTAAGATACGACCAAGAAAAAAGATCAGCAACAAATAATGTATCTCCTAGTTTTAATACAGGTTTAAATCCACAGGGACATGGTTTCCTGAATCCAGGATTAACTGTCATCAATACAGGTATTACTAATTCAGCTAATTATAAGTCAATACCATCAAAAAGTAAAACGTTTGAACAATTCCAACCAAAAATTGGCTTTAGTGTTCACCCAAAAGACAACGTTAATTTTTATGGTAATATTGGAGTAGGTTTTAGAAGTGGTGGTTTTAATTCACTAGGAACTGAAGCTACAATCAATCAATATTATTGTCCCGCAGGTAAAACTCCTTCGCCAACCCTTCCTATAACTATGGGTGGAGCTTCTCCTTGTTTTACTGGTTATGGAGTTTTTAACATACCTGGAATCCAACTAAAAATATTTAATGTTAAAGATGAGTATAAAAAAGAAGTTTCTACTTCTGGTGAACTGGGTTTAAAACTTTTTCTAAATAACGGTGATGTTACTTTGGACATATCTACATACAAAACTATAGTAGACAATCTCCAGTTCTTTAACTTCTTGGTTGGGCCTTATGGATTATTGCGTGTAATCACTAATATTGATCAGGCAAGTATTAATGGATTTGAATTTGCTGGTGAGTTTAAAGTTGGCTCAGGGATAATGTTAAATTTAGCATATTCTAGAATTAAATCAAAAATAGACAAAAACACTAATCGTCCTTACACTGAGGGAAATCTCGTGCCTTTTGCCCCTGTACAGTCCTATACTTTAGGTGTTCAGTATAAAGATTATATTACTAAAGGAGTTAAAATTATAATCAAAGGTGATTATAATTTTACCGGCGATACCTGGTTTGGCGAAGTACAAGAAAACAATAGAAATGATGAAATCCCAAATCAATTTACTCAGTATGGTTTTGGTTTTAGTGGTATGGAAAAAACAAAACGAGACGGTTTTGGTTTAGTAAACGCTCGTATTGGCTTTGAGTGGGATAGCGGTTTTGCAGTTACTCTTTGGGCAGACAATCTATTGAATACCCAATATTTAGCGGAAATTATCCCAGCCCCTGAATTTGGTGGATCTTTTATACATCAAGGCTCATCTAGATCTGTAGGGTTAGAAATATCAGCTAAATATTAATAAGTAATTAAAAAAAATAAAGAGAATTTAAAAAAACGGAGCCAATAATGATTAGAATAATATCTGGATTAATTTTTGTACTAACTTTTTCTACTGCAATTGCAGAGCCAATTGTTGAAGAAATTATTGTAACAGGTCTGAGAAATACTAGCACTTTAGAGCAGACTTCTGCTAGTGTAACTGTTTTTTCTAAGTCACAGATTCGTGACGCTTCAATTAATAGAAATACAGATTTTCTATCCCTAACTTCAGGTGTAAATCTAGTTCAAGGCGCAACAATTACCGATAGTCAGCTAAGTATAAGAGGGTTATATAATGCACGTCTGACAGACTCTAATGTGGCAATAATTAAAAACGGCATTTTAATCCCTAATCCAGGTGCTTTAAATCGTGAGTTAATTGACATTGAATCAATTGAAGTGATAAAAGGAGCTCAAAGCGCTTTATATGGTAGAAACGCTATTGCTGGTGCAATAATAATAAATACAGTTAAACCAACAGCTGATGCCTTTGGTGGTACATCAAGATACTCTTTTGCAAATAACAATGCTAGATTACTTCAGCAAACTATTAATGTTCCATTAACTAAAAATTTTGCAGTTAAATTTACTTATGGACTAACAAAAACTGATGGATTTTATTCTAGCCAGTATTTTAAACAAAAAAATGTAGATGATTTTAACGAAAAAGATTTGTCATTAAGATTTTTTGGAAAAGTTGCTTCTAACATAACTTTAGATTTAAATTACGAAGCAAATGAAGCCAACTCAGGTGCTGTAAACTTTAACTCAATACCTGCTGGTTTTTCTGTTGGAAATTGTAGTGTAAATAACCCAACCTGTGTAATTACTACCAATGTTAATTCAGTAAATTATCGTTATCTTAATAATATAAAAAATATAAATAACTCAAAAAATAATAATTTTTCGGCAAAATTAGATTTTGATTATGGAAATGATAATTCACTCACAATTCTACTCTCAAATAACAAACAAGACACATCTCTTATAGGTGATGGCACAAACGGACAAGCAACTTTTACAGCCGCAAATTATGCGTTTAATAGTGTGAAATCTTTAATAATAAATGGCACAAATGGTACAAATGGTTTTGCGGCAAACTTATTTTCTAATCAGAACCTTAAAAATTTGCTAGCTCCAGGAGTACTGTTTGCAGACATTAGTGCGGCGGCTGCATTTCTTAATCAGAGTATTATTGATCAACAAGCGCTTCGTTCCACACCTGGTTTAAATATTAACACTTTAGTTCTTGAAAATTTGTATTCTGCTTTCGGTTCAAATGGTCAAGCAAATTATGCTAAATGTCTCCAGTCATCTCTAGTAAGCTCACGGTCATTAAATCCTGAACAACCTTACAATTATTATAATAATTATCCCTCTTATGGATCTACTTCATGTGATGGCTATCAATATCAAAAAAGAACACAAAATGATTTAAATTTTGAATTACGATATTCATCTAATCCAAAACAGGACATTGCTTGGGTAGCTGGTTTTTCTTTACATAACATCACTAATGATGCTGTTGCTTCTATAGGCCAAGATTTGGGATTATCAATAATTGCCAGAGAACTAAATTTAAAAACTTCTACCAGTCCAACAGAAGTTTTGTATTCTGACACTTATAACAACAAAGTTGCTGCTGTTTTTGGTTCATTAAATTTGAATGTTACTGAAAATTTTAATATTTCATTTGATGCTAGATTTGATCACGAAGATAAAACTGTTCAAAATAATGTTCCAACGACTAGCGAACCTCATCCAGATTATATTAGCAATCCAGATATTACTAAATCACAATCTGAAACCATTACTTGTCTTACGAACTTTGCTACTAACCCTTTAATTAATCCTCCTTGCGGTATTAAATATTTAAATATTTTATATAATTTTAACGGCGGTAAGAAAGTCGCTGATGTAAATAAATCTTTCCAACAACTTCAACCTAAATTAGCTTTAAGCTATAGACCTGAAGGTTCTGGTTTTAATTTTTACACAAGCTACAGTGCTGGTTTTAGAAGTGGTGGATTTAACTTTACTGGTTTAAAGAATACAATTGATTATTATTATTGTCCTAGTGTAACAACGCTGGTTACACAATTCCGACCATGCAATACAGTCTATGATTCTAATTTGAACCCACTAATCTCAATTGATCCATCTAAATTTTCTTTACAAGTTTATAATGTCAAAGACGAATATAAAAAAGAGACTTCAAATACATTTGAATTGGGATTCAAACAAACTCTTGATAATAATGGTGGCTTCATAGATTTTTCTATCTATAATAATAATGTAAAAAATTTACAAACTTTTAGTTATTTTGCAGGAGCATTTGGTTTATTGTATGGAATTACAAATATTGATGAAGCATCAATTTCTGGTCTTGAGTTTTCTTCATCATTTGTCGCAACAGAAAGCTTTACACTTGGATTTGGTTTTTCAAAAATTGATTCAAAAATTGAAAAAAATAAAAATCGACCTTATACAGTAGGTAATACTGTTCCATTTTCACCAGATTCAAATGCTAATTTATTTTTACAATATAAGGGACAAGTCTCCAACAAATTAGTTCTATTATTTAGAATTGATTACTCTTATACTGGTACCACTTGGTTTAGCGAAGTACAAGGTGAATCAGTTAATAATATTTACACAAAATATACTGGTTTGTGTTATTCCTCAGCTGATTTGGCAAATTTAGGTCTAGGTATGCAAGTTAATCCATCTAATTGTAATCAAGTGAGCGGTCTTCCAAACGCTAAATCTGATTTACGAAAAACTAAAAGAGATCCATTTGGCATTATTAATCTACGATTAGATTTAATTTCAGATGACTCACTAAGGTTTGGTATTTGGGGTAAAAATATAGAAAATATTAGATATCCTGTTGAAGTCATTGCCGCTCCTGAAGCTGGACAAGCATTTGTGTTGCAGTCTGGTGGTGTTAGTTATGGTTTTGAAATATCAGCTAAATACTGATAGTATTAACATTAAAGTAATTTTATAATTTCAACAAAAAAGTTATAGTGATTTATTGCTGTAATTAATGGTTGATGGTTGAACGAAACCGAACCATTCTGATGAAATGTAACAGTAAATTGGGCTATATTTTTTGAAGCTAAGTCTATTAATTTACTATGTATTGATGCTGAGTTATTAAAGGTTATGTTAATTGATTTTTTTGACCATTGAATAGTTTCAATATTATTTGCGTTTGCTAATAGTTTAATTTTTGCAATTAAAATTAAGTTTTCAAATTGTTTGGGTGGGTCTCCGTACTCTTTTACTATATTTTTATAAATTATATTTATTTCATCTTCTTTAGTGCATCTAGATATTTGCCTGTATATTTGTAATCTATAGGCTGGATTTATGCAATAACTTTCAGGTATAAAAGCTGGTTCATGAAACTGTATTGTAGTGTTTAAATCAACCGGAGTGCGATTTTCTTTTAAATCATGCATTGCTTTTGAAAGTATTTCTAGATATAGCTCTGTGCCTAGGGTAAGTAAATTGCCCGATTGTTTTTTACCTAATATTTCACCAGCACCTCTTTTTTCTAAATCTTGTAGCGAAAGATGAAATCCTGCACCATTAAAGTGAGTGTTTTTTATATCCTCTAATTCTTTTAAACCTTCTTTGGTATCACTTATGAATATTGCTATTGCTTGTTGGTAGGATCGTCCCACTCTACCTCTTAATTGGTGTAATTGAACTGGACTTAAATTATTTGCCATAGTGACAATTAATGTGTTTGCGTTTGGAAAGTCAATTCCGCTCTCAATTATAGTTGTGGTTATTAATATATCAAACTCTTTATTGGCAAATTGTTGCATCACTGTTTCAAGCACTTCTGATTTCATTCGACCATGCGCAATAGCAATTTTATTTTCTGGAAATAATTCAACTATACGATCATACATTGTGTCTATGGTACTAATCTTATTGTGCACTATAAATATTTGCCCACCTCTCTGTAGTTCTCGTTCTATAGCTTCTTTTATAAATCCTTTATCATATAACATACAATAAGTAATTACAGGTTTTCGTGATGGGGGAGGTGTTGATATTAATGACAAGTCTTTTAAACCTGTTATTCCTAAATTTAATGTTCTAGGTATTGGAGTAGCGCTCATTGTTAGTAAATCTAATTGAGGGTGTATTTCTAATAATTTTGTTTTATGCTCAACACCAAATTTATGCTCTTCATCAATAACAAGCAGGGAAGGTTTATTTGGAGTGATGGCACTATTTAATACACGGTGTGTTCCAACAATTATTGATGGTGAAGTGTTTTTAATCTTATCTAAAATACTTATAGTTAACTTATTTTGCGCAAAACGACTCAAGTGAAAAATTTCAACTGTAGTATTTATAAATCTTTTTTTAATTGTTTCAGCATGTTGTTCTGCCAATAATGATGTAGGAGCTATCCATATTGCGCTATACCCACTTGATACTGCTAAAAATGTTGCACGGAGTGCTATTTCTGTTTTCCCATACCCCACATCTCCACAAATTATTCTATCCATTGTAGATTGAGACATCATATCTTTATAAGTGATATGTATTGCATTGCTTTGATCTTCAGTCTCTTGATAATTAAATAAACTTAAAAAATTGTTATATGCATGTGGATCAAGTTTATACTTTTGAGGTTTGCTATTTAATTTTCGTCTAGATTGTTGTTCTAGGATAATTGCTACATAATCAATAGTTTCTTTAGTGATTTTATTATAAGTTTGTTTGAACGAAGATCCATGTAACACTCCAAGCACTGGTGGGTTTACTTGGTTACCTGGTGCGTAAAAACTGATTTGTGAATACTCATGAGTTGGAAGGTATAACGATGTTTGGTTTGAAAACTCTATTGCAATAAACTCTTGTGTATCAACATCATCAAAGGCCATTGTTACTAGCCCTCTATAAATTCCAATCCCATGCCTTTTATGTATTATGAAATCATTTATTTTAAGTTGTGGCAAGCTGTGAAGTATTGCATCAGCGGATATCTCATCATTATTATTTATTGAATCAAAGGGATTGCTTAAATTAATATAGATATAATTTATTTCTTCATCGTAAAAAGACTCAATGTTTCGTAGGGATGTAAATCGAATACTTTCTTCCCAACCTAGTTTATTTAGAGTATCACTAATAGTTTTATGTAGTTTAATATCTGTTGTGTTACAGGTAACATTGGGTTTGGTTTTAAGTAAGGAATAAGATATTAAAATATCTTTTAGTTGATTTACTTCTATCGTTAACGGTAAATTTATTTCTGATTCGTTCTCATAACTAGGGTTACCTATTTGTTGTATGCAATTAGTTGGAGTGACGTACCTCACTTCAGGTTTTAGTGGTTTTTTTGGATATAAATGTGATGATTGAGAATAACAATTATTGATAAAACTAAATCGTTGATCTAATTTACTTTGCCAATCAGGGTGTACACACCAAAGTGCATTTTCATTTAAGTAGTCAAAAATAGTTGTAGTGTTTTCAAAAAATAGTGGAAAATAGTGATCTAAGGAGTCATGATACTTATTTGATATAACTGACATATAAAAATCATCTTTTACTAAGTTCCCTTCAAAATTATTACGATAATTATTTTTAAAAATATTAATAGTTGTGCTATTAATTTGATGCCAACTATTATTTGCTAGAATAATGTGACCATCATGTTCTTTTATTATGTTGTTATTGGCATCTAATTGATATATGTGTTCCACAACAATGTCTTGTAAAATAATTCTAAATCCAATACTGTAACCAAATGGATATAGTTCAATTATCATTCCCAATAATGAGTATTCTCCTTGAAACTTAACTGATGTTTTGGTTCTGGAGTATCCGATGGAATGTAAAAATTCACATAACCCTTCACAATCTAAGGTTTGTCCTTTTTGTATTTTTTTATATTGAACAGTCATGTATTGTTTTGGTGGAAACCGTTCCAATACTGCAGCAATTGTTGTAACAATAACTTGAGTTTGTTTTAATTCAATTAATGTATTTGCTGTGTTGATTAAATGTTCTGGTGAAGGGGCAACTCGATCATATGGTAAACAATCCCATTCTGTAATTAATCAACACAGCAAATACATTAATTGAATTAAAACAAACTCAAGTTATTGTTACAACAATTGCTGCAGTATTGGAACGGTTTCCACCAAAACAATACATGACTGTTCAATATAAAAAAAAGATTATTTGCAACTCTCCAAAGGAGATGTGTGAAATTTGAGTAACTTTTAAGAATATAATTTATCGTGCTTGAGTAAGCTTAAATCCTAAACCTAACCAATCTTGCACACCGCCTCTGTACCAATGAATTTTTTCTGCTGGATATTTTTTATTAATTAATAATTGAATTGTTGAATAGCTATCCGAATCCCAATTTCCATTACTAAAAATTATAATAGTAGGGTATTCTAAAAATGGATTAAAGGTATTGGTTAGTAGTTTGAACGATTTTATCACATCTATCGTAGCTTGGTTTGTGGCGTATTTATCCATAAGCTGAAGATTGTTTTGCTCAAAGGCAATTGAAATTATTGATAACGGAATTTGTGCTGATCCAGGCAAGCTTCCAAGTAAATACCATTCTGGTTCTCTTACGTCAAGAAGCAATGTTTTGTTACCTATCAAGTTTTTATTATAATTTTCTATCAACTCTAGCTCCCCAATTGTTTCAACTTTAGTATTTGCTTTTATTGGTTGAATGCAGTAGGGCGGACATGGCCTAGAGGTTTTTCTATAAATCCCATCAAGTAAGTTAGTATTATCTTGATTTCTATAGATTCTATATGCGGTTCCGTTTATAGTGGTTTCCACATTGGTTAAGGTAGGGGTTATTC
This sequence comes from Candidatus Methylacidiphilales bacterium, assembly GCA_030054035.1. Lineage (NCBI taxonomy): Bacteria > Pseudomonadati > Verrucomicrobiota > Methylacidiphilae > Methylacidiphilales > Methylacidiphilales bacterium. The sequence goes on along the minus strand of JASGCS010000001.1, from coordinate 321,633 downwards.
CTACCACCTCTTCAGCGAAACTAGTGATCATAATCGTTATTGTGCTAATCGTACATACGTAAAGCAAAACTCTTTCTAGAGAGTAGAATATTGGTAAAGAATTATTCATTTTTTAATTATTATACTCTACTGACATGTCTAGATATTCCACACCTTTTATTATTGCCGTTTCATATATTCGAGGTAAATCTGAAAGTAGAATTATTTCCCTATTATCTTTATTATCAGTTATTGGCATTACTTTGGGAATTAGTGCTATGTTGGTGGCGGTATCAATTATGAATGGTTTTTCAAAGGAGTTAAAAAAATCTTTACTACAATTTACTCCCCATATTGAAATTCAAGCCCTAAAAAATGATCCCCTTTTTATACCATGGGATTCTGTGATTAAATTAATTTCTAACTTGCCAGAGGTTTCATTAACCACTCCATATGTTCGTGGAGAAGCGATGATAAAGTACGATCAATATTTACAAGGAGTACTTGTTTATGGAATAGAGGAAGACGCATTCAAATATGGCTTTCAACTTCAGGATAAATCAAGTAAGCAAGTGCTTGATGCGCTTCATCCAAGCGCAATGCCATGGCAAATTATTAGCGGCGAATATTTGCGCAAATTAATCGGACTTAATCTCAACCAACAAGTTTTATTACTTTCCACAAATACCCATCAAACAGCTATAGGATTTGTTCCTACTTTTAAAAAAGTAACACTTGCGTCAACTTACAATTCCGGCATTCATTCAATTGATAGCTCAATGGTTTTTATGAGATTAAAAGATGCCTTGATATTATTTTCCCATAACAACCAGATAGATGGTTTAATGGTTTGGCTTAAAGATCCAGAGCGCGCTCCTGAAGTTGCAAAATTAATTCAGCAAAGTATAACTGAGCCATTAATAATTATGGACTGGACGGTAAAAAATAGTAATATATTCCAGGCCATAGCATTAGAACGGAAAGTTATGTTTTTAATTTTATTCATCATTGTGTTGCTCGCTACATTCAATTTATCTATCGCGTTATCTCAGCTGGTAAGAGAAAAGCGTTCTACGATTGCGATTTTAAGAACAATCGGCGCTACGCCAAATACCATTTTAAAAATATTTCTCTATTATGGATGCCTTTTAGTTGGAATGGGTATATTGTTTGGAAATGTTATAGGACTATCTATCGCTTATAATGTTCCAGCAATTGTTTTTGGTTTTGAGCAACTATTTAATATTAAAATATTAAATACAGACACTTTTATTATTACACAAGTCCCTAGTCAAGTTTTGTTAAAAGATGTTTTAATAATTTCCTTATCTACAATTTTACTTTCATTATTCTTCATAATTCACCCTTCGTATCGAGCGAGTATGATAAAACCATCTGACATATTACGCCATGATTAGTCCGGTTTTAGAAATAATCGAAGTTTTAAAATCTTATTCAGAAGGTAATCCAATTCTAAATAAAGTTTCATGTTCAATTTACCCAGGTCAATCAATAGCATTATATGGAGCATCAGGTTCTGGAAAATCTACTTTTCTTCATATTATTGCAGGATTATTAAAATCTGATAGCGGGATGATTAAACATTGTTCTATTGATATCTCAAATTATAGCGAGCAACAGTGGTCTTTATTTAGATTAAAACATATTGGCTTTGTTTTTCAAAGACACCACTTAGTGCGGGAGCTTACCGTAGAGCAAAATATTGCATTGCCACTTTATCTAACCCAGGTATCCAGTACTACGATTACTAATCTTGTCCGAGAACTTTTAAATCAAGTTTCACTACAAAATAAAAACACACTTTACCCATATCAACTATCAGGCGGTGAGAGACAAAGAGTTGCGATTGCTCGAGCGCTTATTACCAATCCAAGTGTGGTTATTGCAGATGAGCCAACTGGAAATTTAGATCCGCATACTAAAGAGCATATCATTAATCTACTTTTAAATCTCTGTAATCAAAGCAATAAAGCCTTGTTAATTGCTACTCATGACCAACAAATATCTTCTAAAGTAACTAGAAGATTAAATCTTACCTTTGGTAACTTACAAGAAGAATAGTACTTAAAATTTAATTTCTGATTTTACGCTTATTAAAATCGTGAAGATGTCTTCATCTAGATTTTATTCTGGCGCACTTTTTATGCTGATCGCAGGATCATTGCTTCCGTATTTTATACCATTGCAATATAACTTCATTTTTGTTCTTATTTTGATTGTTATTATCGCGATAGTTTGTGTAGTTATTAAAAGTGTATGGTTTTATTTTATAATTGGATTCGTTTTATCATTTCACTATGTGGTTACTTATGAAAAAATAAAAAGCTATATTCCAGAAGATACTATAATTAATCTATCTGGAATTGTAACAGGTTTGATTACAGTAGACACAAATACTGGCTACGATTCATATACTCATTCATTCACATTGAAAATTACTAATATTGAAAGTAAAAAAGTAGGGTATTACCCTTCACTCTATGTAACACTTCGCTCCGCAAGCGAAGATAAAATTACCATTGGTGATTGTATTTCTGTAGTGACTAAAATATCATTTCCTCGTGAAGTAAAAAATGTCGGTTACATTGATTTAGAAAGAATTGCTTTTGCTCAACAAAAAATTGGAAAAGGAATTGTTCTGATACTTAAAGAAAAGAAACCATGCGTTTCTATCAAATCAAAAATAACATCAATTAGGCAGTCATATTACGACTCAATTAAATCACTCAATAAACCAGTTGATAGTTTGCTACTCGCACTTACTACTGGTGACACAAGGTTGCTTACCGATGAGCAATGGGATTTGTTTAATCAAACCGGAACTATTCATCTAATTTCAATTTCTGGTTCTCACATAAGCGCTCTCGGAATTATGTCATATTCATTAATTTCTCTTTTACTATCTATGTTTTTTATTTTTAGACAAAGTAATATTGTCACATTTATTGCCATTGGCTTTTCTGCGATAATTGTAATTTTATATTCTCTCATATCCGGATTGTCGATACCAACAGCCAGAGCGCTTTTATTTTTTGGTTTTATCACCGCTTCATTAATGCTATCAAGAAATACTACATTATCATTTTTATTGCTACTATGCTCTATCTGTTTGCTTATCTATTCCCCGACGAGCTTTTTATTAGTCGGTACTTGGTTTAGTATTGTTGCGTTTATGATTATTGTGTTGATTGGTAAACATTTTAAATCATACTCACTTATTTTTAAATTATTAGGAATGCAAGTTATATTGTTAGTGTTGTTATTTCCTATCGCACTTTTATTTTTTAATCAATATGCGACTTTAAGTTCATTTAGTAATTTATTTGCGATACCATTTGTCGAATTTATCCTAATGCCTTTAGCATTTGTTAATTTTATTTACTATTTAATTACTGACACTAACGCATTAATAATTATTGAATTATTTACTTATACATCTGAATTATTTCAATATCTACTTAAACAAATACCCATCAACAATTTTACTCTATTAGCAATACCCAATGTCTCAATACCTCATGTTTTGATAATGTTAGTTCTAATTGGAAATATTCTAGTTTCTCCAATAACTATTTGGATGTCTATTAGAATATGCGTTGCTTTAATTTTATGGTATGCGTATTCTAACTCTAGAATACTACCTGGATATTTCACTATTACGATATTTGATGTTGGGCAAGGTCAATCAATATTAATTGAAACCGCTAATCACCAAATACTGTACGATGTTGGAGATTCATATTTTAAAAAAAGTTATGCAGAGTTGGTAGTTCATCCCTATAGTCGTTCTAGACGAATCAAACAATATTCTATGGTTATAGCCTCACATGGAGATTCTGATCATGCCTTTGGTTTGGGGTATTTAACCAAACATGCGTTAATTAGTAAAATCGTGGTAGCAGATCCATACACAAAACATACATATTTACATAATATCACTGATGAGAATTTATCCACTACTTGTAGTGAAATTAATAGCTGGCAATGGGATAAAGTTACTTTTACAATTTTTCAACCTCTTCCATTAATAGAAGATCGTGCCACTAATAATCATTCATGTGTCCTATTGGTTAAGGGCACCAACTTATCTTTTTTAGCTTTAGGTGATTTAGAAATTAAAGGTGAGATTGCGCTAATGAAATATTATCCCGATTTGAAATCTACAATTGTTTTACTAGGTCATCATGGAAGCAAAAGCTCAAGCCACGCTAGCTTATTAAAAAACCTTAAACCTTCATTAGCTCTAATATCATCTGGTATTAAAAATAGATATAGATTTCCTCACAATGATACCATGAGAACTTTAGCACATTTAAAAATTCCTTTTATGAATAGCGCTTGGTGTGGAATGATTAGAATTTCAGTTCATGACTTAAATTTCTCTGGAAATTGCTTGAGATTTGAAATGTTTACAAGATGGCAATCTGACCATTTTCAATATGGAGGTATGATTAGTAAATATCCAATGCGTTATTAGTTTTTAAACTTCGTATTATAATAGTAGGAAATATGCTTGAGATTATTCAATCTGGTGGTTGGGTTATGGTGCCCATTGTTCTTTGCTCTGTTATTGCAAGTGCAATAGTGATAGAGCGTTTTGTCTTTTTAAGAAAAAACCGGATATTCCCTCGGTCGGTTATCGAAAAAGTTTGGACATGGGTTGAGGACAATGACATTACTAAGGATAAAATTGAAACACTAAAAAACTCATCGCTTTTAGGAAAAGTACTGGCTACAGGATTAGAATATCGTAATCAGCCTCGTTTTGTTATCCAGCAACGACTTGAAGATGTTGGAAGACAGGTAACCTCAGAACTTGAACAGTTTTTATATATTCTTGAAATAATAGTCTCCATAGCGCCTTTCTTAGGGTTACTTGGCACCGTGATTGGAATGATTGAAATATTTCAAACTGTTACATTATCAACAAGTGCAAGTTCAAAGGAGCTTGCGGGGGGAATCGCAACAGCACTTATCACAACAGTAGGTGGTTTACTGGTGGCTATTCCTGCTCTCGTTTTTCACAAAATATTTCTAAATAAAATATCTGAAATAGTCTTAGCTATGGAACGAGAAGCAACTAGATTATTAGATGTGTTGAGTTGATAGCTCAAAATGAAATTCACTAATAAAAAACCTCAGACACCTCGTATTGATCTAACATCACTTGTTGATGTGGTTTTTATGTTATTAGTTTTTTTTGTTCTCACGACTACTTTTGAGAAGCAGGCTGGCCTATCTATTCAGTTACCTAAAGCCATTTCTTCTCCACTGAGAAGTGATCTAAAAAAAATATATATTCAAATTGATACTAAAGGAAAAATTTATTTAGATGGCCGTATCGTACAACCACAAGCAACTGAGGCGCTGGTTAAAGCAATGCGCCAAGAAATGATAAGCGATTCTGGTAGCTATCAAATTATGATTCAAGCTGACGCCAGGGCCCCTCATCAGTCTGTAGTTCAAACTATCGCAGCATCCAATACTTTAAAAGTTGGCGCAATAGGAATTGTAACCATCCAACCTTAAGACTGCTATATGGACAACAAAGCAACACCTGATTTAACTAATAAAGAAGTGCTTTTGAAATTATTTTCTTACACGCGAGAGCATCGCTTGAAATATATTATTGCGATTATTTCACTAATTCTTGTGGCAATCACCAATGCAGGATTTGCAAAAATGATGGAGGATGTCATTACTACTATTGAACTTAAATCGAAATCAAATTTTTTAGCACCATTAATCTTGCTCTTTTTTTTTGTTGGAAGGACTGTGTCAATGATTCTTTCAACCTATCACCTGACATGGATCGGTCAAAAAATTGTCTCGAATATAAGAGTAGATTTGTTTAATTATTTGATGACAATGCCTTCAAAAAATTATGATTCTTATAGGCAATCTGAAATTATTTCAATGGTAATAACAAGAACTAATTCTATGTCACAGGCAGCCTCTCAGTCAGTGGTGATAGTATTCCAAGATTTTTTTACTATCCTAGGGTTAATTGGGGTTATGCTATATCAAAGTTTACTTTTAAGTTTATCCATAGTAATTGCTGTTCCTTTTATGATCTTACTATTTGTCTCTTCAAGAAAACTTTTCAAAGAAAACACTCTCAAAATTCAGAAAATAGATTCATTAGTTGTTTCTAAATTGATTGAGACTGTTAAAGGATATCGCTCAATTAGAATTTATAATGCTCAAAATTATGAAAGTAGTAAATTTTCAAAATTATGTATTGCTATGTTTAAAAATGGTGCAAAAGCAATCTTGTTAAAATCAGTGCTTTCACCTGTTATGCAATTTACTGTAATGGTGGTATTTATTGGAATTGTTTATCTTTCGACCGTTGATTATTTTAGTGAGAAAATTACTAGTGCGGCTTTCGTTTCATTTTTATTTGCACTTTTTATGACATTAGTACCTTTGAAACGGCTGTCTGATTTCAGCTCAACATACTATACTATTTTAGAAGAAGGTAGATTAATTTTTACTTTTATGCAGGGCCAACATGAAATAGACACAGGTACAAAAACACTTAATTCAATACAAGGCAAAATTGAGTTTAAACAGGTTTGTTTTTCATACCATAATTCTGTTCCGATTTTAAACTCAGTTTCGTTTAAAGTTGAACCAAATACTATCGTGGCACTGGTTGGGAGATCGGGGAGTGGAAAAACAACTACTATGAATTTGATTCCTAGATTTTATGAATTACAAACCGGTGAGATTTTAATTGATGATACTCCTATTCAATCTTTCACCCTATCAAGTTTAAGAAAACACATATCTTATGTTGGGCAAGATATTGTTTTAAATGACTCTACTATTATAGAAAATGTTTCATACGGAGAGTTAAGTAACTACAGTAATGATATGGTCATAGAAGCTTGTAGAAAAGCTTGCGCTCATTCTTTCATTATGAATCTTCCAGATGGGTATGATTCAGTAATCGGAGAAAATGGCCAATTTTTATCAGGAGGACAAAAGCAAAGACTGTCTATCGCAAGGGCATTTTTGAAAAAGTCAAAAATTATTTTAATGGATGAGCCAACTTCTGCTTTAGATAATGAGTCGGATAGAGAAATTAGAGAAGCGTTACAATCATTAAAAATGCAAAGTTCAATTATAGTTATCGCCCATCGATTGTCAACAACTAAATTGGCAGACCAGATTGTGGTAATGGATCAAGGCACTATTGTAGAAGTAGGTACTCATGAAGACCTTCTTGCCAATGGTTCTCTCTACCATCATTTGTGTATGACTGCGATAAAATAATTTGTTTTATGCGTGAAAGTTTTATTTGGAGTAAACCTTCACTTTTTCATTTTTTGCTACTTCCAGTAGCTTGCATCTATTATTTTATTGTTAGTCTTCGTCAATTACTTTACTCAAAAAAAATACTACCTACCTATATTCCTGAAATTCCCGTAATTACCATTGGTAATATTACATTGGGCGGTAATGGCAAAACACCACTAGTTCGATTGATTGCCTTGCATTTAATTCAACAAGGCTACAGGCCGGCAATTATTCTTAGAGGATACCCTCATTCACCTTCTAATCCTATTCTAGTAACAAATTCGAGTGACCATAATTTGGTTTCCGATGAGGCATTTATGCTTTACTTAACCTGTAACATTCCAGTTGTGGTTTGTAAAAATAGAGTTAAATCAATAGAGTTATTGTTAAGATTGAATAATTGTAATTGTATTATCAGCGATGATGGGTTTCAATATTTAAAACTCCAAAGTACCGTTTCTATAGTCACTATAGATTGCTCAAATCTTAATAATTTTTACGTATTACCCTCAGGTCCGTTTAGAGAGAGAATTTCACGATTAGGTAAAGCGGATCAGGTGGTGGTTCATGCTGACAGTAAAGCCGAAGTCCCTAACTATTTATTTCCATATATGAATAAAATAGCCTTATCTGATTCGAGAATTATTTCTTTTTATGAGACTCAATCAAAAATTGAAATACCTGTAGCTGATTGGAAACTTCCTGTTCGTGTATTGGTTGCTATTGCAAAACCTTTTCGGTTTATTGAAGCGCTGAATAACTCCTCAATAATTGTCCAGGAATGCTTTATGTATAAGGACCATGAATCTTTTGATATTAGCAAACATTTCCCGTCTAAACTAGCGACAGTTATTTCTGAAAAGGATTATTATAGATTTGATCCAGCTACATTCCCTAGTAATGTATGGGTAGCTCGTTTACACTATAATGTTGAAGGCAAACTTCTAACATTTATTACAAATAAGTTGCGTAAAATATAAGCATGTCATTTACTATTATAATTCCAGCTCGGTATTCGTCTACGAGATTAGAAAAAAAACTTTTATTAACGGTTAATGGTAAAACATTATTACAGTATGTTTATGAACAGTGCCAACAAACTACTGCAAACAATATAATTATTGCCACTGATCATGAAGAAATTGAACAAGTCGTAAAATCTTTTGGAGCAGTATGTGTTATGACACCATCTTCTCTGCAAAGCGGCACAGAAAGAGTCGCCTTTACCTGTAGTTTATTGGAACTTAAAGATGATGAAATAGTAGTCAATGTTCAAGGTGACGAACCTCATTTACCAAGTACGGTTATTGAATTAGTAGCCCAAAATATGATTAAAAAAAAGCAGTCAATTCAAGTGAGTTCTGCTGCTGCACCAATTTTTGATCATACAAAATTAAATAACCCTAATGTAGTTAAAGTTATTACTGATGTTAATAATAGAGCAATTTATTTTAGCCGGCATCCTATACCCTATGTAAGAAATACACAATGCTCAATCCAATATTGGCAGCATCTCGGTATATATTGTTATCAGGTATCATACTTACGCAAATTCTTATCGTATCATCCATCCTATCTTGAACAAGCAGAAATGTTAGAACAATTGAGGTCGCTATGGTATAGAGATTTTATTGAAATATCTTTTTATCACGATGAGTTAGATGGTGGTATAGACACTATTGAAGATTTTGAAAGATTTAAATATAGTAAAATAAAAAAACAATAAGGAGACACAATATGAAAAAACCAATTAAAATAGTAGTCACCGGCGCTGCCGGAAATATTGCATACGCGCTGGTTTTTAGAATTGCAAGTGGTGAATTATTTGGAAAAAAACAACTTGTACAACTCAGCTTACTGGAAGTGCCTCAAGTTGTGGATAAAGTTAAAGGTCTTGTTATGGAGTTGGAGGATTGTGCTTTCCCAACTTTGCAAGGTGTTACTGTTTCAGATAATCCTGAAATTGCCTTTGCCGATGCGGAAATAGTGTTTTTAGTTGGAGCCAAACCTCGAGGTCCTGGGATGGAGAGAAATGATTTACTGATTGAAAATTCTAATATATTTAAAGTTCAGGGCAAGGCCTTGAGTTCGGTTGCTAAAAAAAATGTAAAAATACTAGTGGTTGGAAATCCCGCAAACACCAACACCTTAATTGCTATGGCAAATGCTCCAAAATTAAAGCATGATAATTTTTCTTCAATGATGCGCTTGGATCAAAATAGAGCCTATGCCAGCATTGCCCAAAAAATAGGATGTAGAGCAACTGATTTAAAGCAAGTAGTAGTTTGGGGTAATCACTCAGCCACTCAATTTCCTGACACTACATATGGCCTTTATAAAACAAAAAAATTAAAAACAATCTTAGATAGCTCTTGGGTCAAAAATACATTTATTCCTGAAATTCAACAACGAGGCGCAGCTATTATTAAAGCAAGAGGGGCGTCAAGCGCGGCTTCAGCGGCCAGTGCTGCTATTGATCACATGAAAAGTTGGGTGTTTGGTGATTCACAATGGGTGAGTATGGGAGTGTTAAGTAATGGTAACGCTTACAGAGTTGCAAATGATATTTATTTTTCATTTCCAATTAAAATAAATAAAGGAAAAGTTAAAATTATTAAAAATCTCTCCATTGATGATTTCCAAGCAGAGCGTATAAAAGCAACTGAGAAAGAGTTGCTTGAAGAGCGAGATATTGTTAAGAATCTAATTCCTTAATTTTTCTTGCCACTAAAATATAGTCTGTTTCTTTGAAATTTACTGAATTAATTAAAATATCTAAATTGCTATCTATTAAATTTTTAGATGCAAGAGTAATTAATGAGTACTTATTTGATCCCAAATAAGTAGTCCTTGCTATTATTTCTTGTCCAGGATAACACCCCTTTTTTAGTGAGATTGCTTTATTTTTGATTTCCTCTGGTAATATTCTCAATGCTAGAAAGGTATTGATCATTTCAGTTGAAAACACTGGAAATGAATTGTAGATACACCAAGCATTAAATGCTACAGTTGTGTTTATAAATTCGGCAAGTTTTTGATCGGCTAACCAAAGTGAAAACTCTTTTTCATTATTGAAAAGTATACAATGCCCTATGTTCATTCCAAATGTAAACAATAATCCATAGTCGCGAATCTCAACCTCATTATCTTTTGAAGTGGCAACTTGATGTATTGATGCTTCTTGCTCATTTAAAATTAAAATATTTGCTTTTGTTGAAGTTATCGACACATGAGATCTAAATTTCATTTTGTTCAAATAGGAAACAAAGAGCTCTAAAGTGTCATATGGAATCAGTAATCGGTACTCTTCACTGTTGATTTTAATTATATGTCCAAAATTAAAGATTCTGCCTTGATGATTGAGAAAAACCACAAACGCTACCTGCAGATCAAGATTCGGTGTATTTCCAGCAATAAGTTTAAATAAAAATGATCCACTGTCTTTTCCAGTAACAGTAATAATCGCATAGTTTGTGGGGTTGAAAACTTTAGGAAAAGACTCCATGATCTTGCATATTATACTTAAGTATACCTACTTATAATTGTGGTATAATTACTGAGATAAAAAGCTTACATGAACATAGAGAGGAAGAGAAAATATGCAATTTTCAAAGGAATCATTAGTAAAAGAATATTCTGGTAATTCTAAAAATACAGGTCTTTCTGAAGTGCAAATTGCAATTTGTAGTGAGCATATCAAAAGCCTAGTCTCTCATTTTGAAAAACACCCCAAAGACAACCATTCAAAAAATGGTCTTTTTAAATTAATTCAAAGAAGAAAGAAACTTTTAAAATATTTAAAACGCGCCGACCATGTACGTTTTACCAGTATTGTGAAAAAACTACAAATTCGTGGTTAACTGGCAATATTGTCGTTTTCCATCCCTTTAACAATTTAATTTTTATTATTATTCTATGAAAAAACATTCCTTTAGTATACAAATCGGTAATCGTCAAGCCAAAATTGAAATCGGTGAAATGGCTCGTCAAGCCACAGCTTCTGCGTTGGTAAATATTGATGATACCGTGGTTCTGGCAACAATAGTTGCTAACCATCATGTGTCATCTGAACAAAATTTTCTTCCTCTTTCAGTGCACTATCAAGAACGAGCCTATGCAGGTGGAAAAATACCTGGCGGTTATTTTAGAAGAGAGAGCAAGCCAAGTGAAAAAGAAGTTCTAACGAGCAGATTAATAGATCGACCAATTAGACCTCTTTTTCCTGAGGGATTTTATAATGAAGTTCAAATAATTTGCAATGTTGTTTCATTAAACCCTGAAATTGATCCTGATATTGTTGCGATGCTTGCTTCTTCAGTGGTTTGTTCTATATCAGGGTTGCCTATTTCTGCGCTACTCGGAGCAGTTAGAGTTGGCTATATTGAAGGTGGGTTTGTGGTGAATCCAACTCGTACTGAATTATTAAAATCAAAGCTTGATTTAGTTGTTGCAGGAACTAAAGACGCTATTTTGATGGTCGAATCACAAGTTAAAGAATTAAGTGAAAAGGAGATGATCGAAGCGTTACTTTTCGCCCATTCAGAAATTAACAGTTTTGTCAGGGCTTTAGAATCTGCAATTTCTCCAGTAGAAATACCCCTATTTTCTTGGAATAAGAGTGATGAGCCACAAGAACTCTGTAATGCTGTTGAATCAATCTCCATGGATAAAATCGTAGCTGCCTATGCATTGCTTGATAAACAGGAACGACAAAAAAAACTTGCACAATTACGCTTAGAGACTGTTGCCGCTATACAATTACAGAATTTTTCCTTTCCAGTGAGCAATCAACAAATATTGACAATAATTTCAAATTTAGAGTATACCTATATTAGATCAAAGGCGCTAACTGATAAAATTAGAATTGATGGTAGAAAGCTTGACGAGATAAGGCCTATTTCAATACGAGTAGGATTACTTCCTCGGGTTCATGGCTCAGCTCTTTTTACTAGAGGTGAAACCCAAGCCTTAGTTGCGACGACGCTTGGTACCGAACATGACGCACAGTCAATAGATGCGTTAGAGGGGCAAATAAAAGACAGATTTCTTTTGCATTACAATTTCCCTCCTTTTTCTACTGGTGAAATTGGAAAAATGATGGGTCCTGGAAGAAGAGAAATCGGCCATGGTAAATTAGCAAAGCGTGCCCTAGCTGCTGTTATGCCAGATCCTGATTCATGTCCTTATACAGTTCGCGTGGTGTCAGATATACTGGAATCAAATGGCTCCAGCTCAATGGCAACTGTATGTGGGGCTACACTATCACTATTAGATGCAGGGGTGACGATAACCAGTCCCGTTGCTGGGATTGCAATGGGTTTGATTAAAGAGGGTGATTCATTTGCAGTATTAAGTGATATTCTTGGTGATGAGGATCATTTAGGTGATATGGACTTTAAAGTTGCCGGAACAGAACAAGGAATTACCGCATTACAAATGGACATTAAGATAAATGGTATTACCTTTGAAATTTTATCGGCAGCACTAGAACAAGCAAGAAAAGGAAGAATTCACATTTTAAATATAATGAATTCTAGTATAAGTAAACCTAGAGAAGATGTTTCCGAATACGCCCCAAGATTCATAACGATAAAAATTAACCCTGATAAAATTAGAGACATTATTGGTAAAGGCGGAGTTACCATTAGAAGTATTACCGAGGAAACTGGAGTTGATATAAATGTCGAAGATAACGGTACAGTTCATATAGCTTCTGTTGATAAAATCGCAGGCGAGGAAGCGAAAAGAAGAATTTTAGCCATAGCCTCAGACCTCGAAGTTGGTAAAGTCTATGATGGGACAGTTGCAAGGATTATGGAATATGGCGCTTTTGTTTCTGTAGTGCCTGGAAAAGATGGTTTGGTTCATATCTCACAAGTTTCTGAAGAAAGAATTGAAAATTTGAATGATGTGTTAAAAACTGGTGATAAAGTCAAAGTTAAAGTTTTAGAAATTGATAAACAGGGTAGAGTGCGTTTATCAATGCGAGATGTTACAGAAAATCCTTAAATAGTTGGTTTACAAGTAGTTCGCACAGAACAATTATTGCAAATTTTTTGGTTTGAGACACGAACTACTCTATAAGCCGTATTTTCTCTTACAGCAGTCAAATTGCTGTGTAATTCCTTCATTGAATCGACAGTTTTAACAGCGTCTATTGAAAGTGTTTTGTTTATCCCAAACATCACATACTTACTTGGCTTCTGTTCAAGTAAGTAGCCATAAATAAGTAGCTGTGGTTTTTTTAAATGCAGCAATTCATGCTCGCTTGGAGTTATTCCACTTTTAAATTCTCCTAGCCATAAACAATTGTCCTTCAATGTAAATAAAACATCAATAACCCCTTTAATAGTGATATTTCCAAATCTAAGGCTTATTGTTTGCTCACTTGAAATTGATTGTAGCTGGTCTCCTAATTCAGAGATTTCACAAGCGTAGTTTGCTGCAAATTCTTTCCAAAGATAATTGCTATATGTTGATTGCAAATTATTGTTAGAGCAGCGCCAAGATTTTAGCAATAGTTTAAATATGTAATTTCTTCGATCGTTTTGTGTGTGAACAGTATGCAGTATTGACACCAAGTCTCTCGTTTGATGAAATATTCGTAACGCATCATGAAATGATAAACCAAAAGTGATTTTATTCTGAACTTCTTCGGTGTCTATAACTCTTTCACAATCTAAGGTTTTATTAAAATAAAACTGCGCACTGCAAGTTAATAACATGGTTAAATCGCTTACTGTTAATATGTTTGGTAAAGGAGCGTGGGCAGGGAGAGCAATTTGTTTTGTATTATTAGTTTGGATACTGTTTATTTGATTACCGTCTCGTATGAAATTATTAATATTATTTTTATCTAAACAATCTAGTAAAATACGACCCTGATCAAATAGCGCATGCTCATCGTTTTCGCCTTGTTGCACATTATAAAAATTAACTGTTTGAGACACAGATAAAATTCTCTTCAAGTAATTAATTTGTTGATTATATAAAATTGCATCAGTAGCAATATGCAATTGATTACGTGTTGCTTCATTAAGAAAAATATTAGTAAATGATATTTTTGGACTATAGATGTTGCGAATACCAAGTAAAAGAATATGATGGTTCTCTAGATAGGCAATTGAACTGTATTTTGACGCTAACACATTCACATATCTTGTGCTTGCAAATTTATATAACGTCTGCTCAAGTATCGAATGGATCCAGAGTGTAAATTGTTCTATTGAACCAGTAATTTGAAATTGATTGAGATGTGGATTTAATTGTAATAAATTTATTAATAGTACATTTATTGACTCATCTTTGATTATACTAATGTTTAGTTGCAACTGCGTAATTAGTTTAGTAATTAAATTAGAGAACGAGTAGCTCTCTTTTGGATTATGTTGCATAAGCATCTCCACTAGGGTGTCATGACACAAAGTACCAGTTGGTAGAGTAGAAATAGGCCAACCCGATGGATCAATAACTGTGATTTCGCTTTCAAATAATCGCGCTCTCAATCTTCTAAATAACTTTCTGTCATCACACAAAATAGCAATCGGATTATCTGAGTTATTTATTAATTCAATAATTGAATTAATACAACTTTGGATCATAGTTTCTTTCTCATCAAAAAAATTAAAGTAGCAATGGTTTGTTGCTTGTGAATAGGTATCTTCATTAAGTTTAATTTTCTTTTGTAGTGAAATAGAAGGGTCTAGGCATGTTGTAAACCACCCATAATTATTCAAGTTAGATTCATTATTCCAGTCAATATCAAAATGAGTTATTACCGATTTCTTGCTTACTATCTCGATTAAATTTGCATGATATGCGTGTAATAATGGATATCCAATAATAAAAATCGTTTTATAATTATCAAATTTATTAATGAGGTGGTCTTTATGTGACTGAAGTGCGCGTTCAAGAGTGATTATATTATTAGCTTTTAGATATATATTCCACATATCCCAAAGTATAAATATTAATTTAGTTTCTTGTGCGCTACCATTTGCTATTTCTTTATCTATGAATTGTTGAAATAATGTATGTTCTGAATAATTTGATATTGTTATCTGGTTAAAAAAATATAGCAACGAATCAGCAACAGTTAATGGATCGTTGTTAGCTAATACTGATTTATAATTAGTTAATAAATTTGCGAGTAATAGTTTTGAAATATGATTAGGTATTATATTTTCTATTTCTGAAAGTTGTAGGCTTATCCAAGTATCTAGGCTGATTGGATTATAGCCATTGATTATTTTAACTGCGCTTTTTCTATGTATTTCCTTTGCTAACGCATGATTTAAATTACCATGTTCACTTAGTATTAATATCGAGTTAAAATTTACTACAGTATCAACAGTGGATGTTGCTTTTAAAATTTCATCAGCAACTAATTCAATGAAATGCGATTGAACTGGCGCATTAATTTTTTTATAACTCAAGTAATTTTCTTTTGTCTTTAATTGTCTTCCATGCGTCAGCATCTAGTGGCGCTGGTTTCTTTTTAGTTATGACAGGTAAAGTTTTAGATAGGTTTTTATTAATTTCAATAAACTCTAGTTGTGAGCTTGAAATGTCTTCATCAGCTACAATTGCTTCTACTGGACACTCTGGTACGCATAGCGCGCAATCAATGCATTCATCTGGATTGATTACCAGTATGTTGTTACCTTCATGGAAGCAATCCACTGGACACACTTCTACACAATCTGTATATTTACAGTTAATACAAGACTCTGTTACTATAAACGCCATATCAAATTAAAATCTGTATTATAATAACACAAATAATGATATGAGCCAATCAATAGTTGTTAAAAAAGCTCTTTTTCCTGTGGCTGGTTTTGGAACAAGATTTTTACCCGCCACTAAAGCAACCCCTAAAGAAATGTTACCAATTATTGACAAGCCTCTTGTTCAGTATGCGGTGGAGGAGGCGTATCTTGCTGGGATAAGAGAGTTTATTTTTATCACTGGTAGGTCTAAAAGAGCAATTGAAGATCACTTTGACGATCAACTTGAATTAGAACTTGAGTTAGATCGAACGGGTAAAATAGATTTGTTGGAGAAATTAAGAGCTACAATTCCAAAGGACAGTCATTTTATTTACACTAGGCAAAGTAAGCCAAAAGGTTTAGGAGACGCCATACTAACTGCAAGAGCTTTAATTTCTCCAGATGAGTATTTTGCAGTTTTATTAGCCGATGATTATTTGCTACATAATAAAAGGATCCAAAACACATTAACTTCTATGGTTTCGATAGTAAATGATCATCCAGGTATGGTGATTGCTACTGAACAGATTGCCATAGAAGATTCAAGAAAATATGGCATGGTTAGTGGAAAAAATTTAGGAGATAGATTATTAAATTGTGAATTAGTTGTAGAAAAACCAGAACCAAAAGACTCCCCTTCAACACAAGCAATAATAGGTCGCTATATTCTGCATGGTAAGTTATTTGAGTTTTTACAGGGTGCAAAACCTGGATCGCAAGGTGAAATTCAGTTAACTGACGCAATTGCACATATGATTCAAAAAAAAGTTATGCCGGTTACCGCTTTTGATATAGCCGCCCAAAGATTTGATTGTGGTTCAAAACTAGGTTATCTGCAAGCTACTTTTTCAACAGCCTTAGAAGACCCATCTCTAAAAGCTGGAATTATTGCTCTGATAAATAATAATAAGGTTCTTAACTAATGTTATAATAGCGCAATTCCCTGATAGCTCAGCTGGTAGAGCAAGTGACTGTTAATCACTGGGTCGGCGGTTCGAGCCCGTCTCAGGGAGCCAGTTTATAACAAAAAAGTACTATTAATAAATTAATAAATAAAAATATATCATTATGCGATTGAGTAAGGTGATTTACTCCGGATTTAAATCATTTGCGGATACAACCGTGCTAGAAGCGTCATCAAAGCTTGTAGCAATCGTTGGTCCAAATGGTTGCGGAAAATCAAATATTATTGACGGAATCCGATGGGTTTTAGGTGAGGGATCTGCAAAAAGTCTTAGAGGTACTTCTATGGAGGATGTTATTTTTACAGGCACCGATTCTAGACCTCCTTCTGATCGTGCGTCGGTAGAGTTAATATTTGATAATAGTGATGGCTCGTTACAAGGTGTATATGCAGGGTATAAAGATATATCAATTAAACGAGAGTTATCGCGAAATGGTGAATCATGTTACTACTTGAACTCCCAGCGATGTAGAAAAAAAGATATTACAGATTTATTATTAGGCACTGGACTAGGGAGTTGGAGTTATGCAATAATCCAACAAGGTATGGTGTCAAGAATAGTTGAGTCTAAACCCGAAGATGTTAGAAGTTTTTTAGAAGAAGCCGCGGGAATTTCTAAATTTAAGGAACGAAAAAAAGAGTCAATTGCAAAAATTGCACTTACTAAAGAAAAGTTGGACCGCTTAAAAGATATCCGCGAAGAACTCGGGTCCCAACTTGCAAAATTAGATAAACAATCAAAACAAGCAATTAAATTTCAAAAATTACAAAAAGAAAAGATTACAAAAAAAGCTATTTTATGCAATTTCAAAATTAATTCTTTCACCAAGCTCCGAGATGAACATTTGGAATCAATGAAGCAGCTCAAACATGAATTGGAGCAGATTAATAGTGAATACCATGATTATGAGTTGAAACTATCAAAAGAACGCACTTCACTAGCTAACACCCAAGAACAATTACATGTAAAAAAATCTGAGGCCCAAGCTATTGTTACTATTTGTAAACAAATTGATTTACAGATACAATACTCAAAAGAACAATGTAATAGTAATCTAGAAGAACAAAGTATACTTGAGCAACAGTGCAGTGATTTAACCGAACAATTAAAACTGGAAAATAATAAGCTAGAAGGGAAGATAAGTCATCACAGTTTACTAAAGCCAAAATATGACAGCATTGTTAAAGAACTGGAGCTCTCAAAGCAGTCAACAGAGCAAGCCGAATCAATGCTTCAAGATTGGCAACAAAGATTTGACGCGAGACAGCTCACCTACAATCAACTTAATCAATCATTAGAATATAATTTACTTCAAAGTGATTTGATTAAAAATCAGATTGAAGAAATGGAGAGTAAATCAACTCAATTACATGCACTAGTTAATAGACTCGAGGAAGAACTCCATGCTAGTCAGCATTTTCGGTTTACTGACGAGATAGCGCTTGATGAGGAGGCCCTTACTATACTCATTTCAACCCATGAGCAATTAAAAGAGTCGTTGTCGCAATTACAACTAAAACGTAATGAAATGCAAACGCAGATAACTTTAATTCAAGAAGAAAAATTAACTCTCTCATCTATGCTAGCTTCATTACAAGCTTTACAGGTTTCAGGCCAAGATCACACCAAGTCACAACTTTTAAGCTGGCTACAATCACATTCTCGTGAAACGCAAGATATATTCAGCAATTATATTACAGTCGAATCGCCTTGGGAGCGTGCCGTAGAGCTTGTGCTTTCAAAGCAACTAGATGCTTTTGTTTCTAATGATGTTCAAACCATCGCTACTGCTGTAAATGATATTCCATGCGGCGAGGTTATGTTTGTGATTGGCGCATTTCAAAAATCCATAGGTGATATTACCAATCGTTTATCAAGTAAAGTTCAGGCTCCTAATCATGTAGTTACGTTGCTTGATAAAATACATATCACCCAATCTTTTGAAAGTGCTCTAGCATTAATCAATCAATTACCATCAGATGAATCAGTTATTACCCAAGATAGTATTTGGGTACAACATAACTCTATCAATGTACTTCGTGACTCAGTAGACAGTCCTCAAGGACCTATCCAAAGAGCGCGCGAGCGACAATCTGTTGAAAATGCCATTAAGGATTTACAACATAAACTGGAAAATTTACAAAATAATTTAATTTCAAATTCTGGGCAAATAAATTTTTATCAACAAGAGTTTGAGGCTAATACTAAAGCGATTACAGAAATTCGCCTGCGACTTGATAAATTAAAAAGCGAACAATTTATTTTAATTAAAACTGTAACAGAAAATAAAGTTACTTCAGAATCATCTACAAAAAATCTAACCGAAATAAATTTATTACTAAAAGCTAAGCGCAATGAATTATTAGAAAATATAAAAGACATTGAACAAAAAGAAGACGAACGATCTTCTTTAGCCCAAGATTTAAAATTGTTACTTCAAGAAAAAGAAGCAATTATTTTAACAATTAAAAACTCTAGAAATATACATGAAGAAAAGATCCTAACTTGTTCAAAAATATCATCTGATTTGGAACATGAACAGTTATTATGTGATTCAATTAAATCGCTTATCGCAACGATTGAACAACAATTAGCGCAAACTAAGCAACGAATATCTGTAAATGCAAATACTATTATTTCCCTACAAGAAAAAATTCCAAAATTAGAAGAGGAAAAAATTAAACATTATACGGATAATGATTTAATCCAAGTAGCCTGTGTTGACTTACAAAAATTATTTCAACTCAATTGTGATCAGATAGCAATATTTGAACAACAGTTGGCTACGTTATTACAAAATAAGGAATCATTGCAAGCTTTTATACATGAAAAGCAATTACTGTTACAAGAAACTCAATTGCAAATTACTCAGTATGAAGAACAAAAATCATCTTTAAATATAACTATCTCAGTTCCAGAGCTAACTGATCAAACTGAAGAAACTCTTACACTTGAAATTGAAAAAATAGAAACATCTCTTGGGCAATTTGGTGCTATTAACATGGTAGCAATGGAAGAATATTCTGAATTGCTCGATAGAAAAAATATACTAGATACACAATGCGACGATGTTATACATGCATTAAAAACACTACAAGAAACGATTGATTCAATTAATAAAGAAACAGACGAATCATTTCATTCAGTGTTTTCTGCTGTGTCAATCAATCTTAATAAAATCGCAAATCAGCTGTTCAATGGAGGCAGTGCCAGACTTGAATTAAATGACGATTTAGAATACCCCGGAGTAAGTATATTAATTCAACCACCTGGGAAAAAAATTACCCACATTCATTTACTTTCAGGCGGTGAAAAATCATTAGCTGCTATTGCTTTTGTTGTATCGATGTTTACTTTAAACCCGGCTCCTTTTTGTCTTATGGATGAAGTTGATGCCGCGTTAGATGAAGTTAATGTTGAGAGATTTTGTGTGTTAATTAGAGAAATGTCTAAAACCGTACAGCATCTAGTTATTACCCATCATAAAACAACTATGGCTAATGCTGACCAGTTACTTGGAGTGACTATGAGTGAGGCTGGAGTTACAAAACTTGTGGGTGTTAATTTGCGTGAAGCAACCGCCTTTGCGATTGTCTAATTTCTTAAGAGTTCATTTATACTTGTTTTTGATCTAGTTTGCGCATCAACTCTTTTTATTATTATTGCTGCGCCAAGTTGACACAAATCTTGCTCTTCAGAGTGTTTAGCACTTGCAATGGTTCCAGGCACCACTACTGAATATTCTGGTATTTCACCTTGGGGTATAAGAGTTCTTGTAGTTCGGTCGTAAATTTTAGTGCTTTTACCAATAAAAACCCCCATGGATAACACCGATCCTTTTTTAATAATTACACCCTCAACAATTTCTGATCGAGCGCCAATAAAACAATCGTCTTCAATAATTGTTGGGTTGTTCCCAATTGGTTCTAACACTCCTCCTAATCCTGCGCCACCAGAAAGATGAACATTTTTACCAACTTGAGCTCCAGAGCCAACCGTTGACCAAGTGTCTAGCATGGTATTTTCTCCTATAAAAGCACCGATGTTGACAAAGCTCGGCATCGCAACAACTCCAGGAGAAATATAACAACCAGATCTGATAATAGCTCCAGGCACTATTCTGATTTTATCTTTTATGAAATCACTGGCACTGTAATTAATAAATTTAAGTGGAATTTTGTCATAGCACATTGAATAAAAGTGTGATAATTCTAACTCTCTAATCGTAAATAATAATAGTATTGCTTTTTGCACCCAGGTATTTACTACCCACTCATCTTTTGTTTTCTCAGCAATTCTTATTTTGCCTTCGTTTAGTCCAGTTAGTATTGTGTTAGAAAATGGCACTAGTGATTTTTTAAAAGCCGAATCTTTAGTTATTTCACTCCTCCCGTCGTATAATTCTTCTACTTTTTGATGAATGTGTTGTGTTTCCATAATACTCTCCATATCAATTAATCTCTATCTTACTATTTTGTTTGCGTTAAGTAAAATCTTTCTTTGGTTAATTTTCCATTCACGATCTTTTATACTCTTTCGTTTGTCGTAGTTAGTTTTACCTTTACCTAGCCCTAACTCTAGTTTGAATTTTCCTC